>JAHYIU010000004.1 GCA_019429425.1 Candidatus Syntrophosphaera sp. | reverse complement strand
CCATCGTGATGGACGACCCCAGCGGCGTCATCACGACCCAGTATTCCCTGAATGACGGGATCACGGGCATCGTGGGGACCCTGGGCGACTATGCCAACCTGATCCAATTCACCCCCGTCATGGATCCCGGGCCCGCCACATCCTCGGATAACGTGGTCATTCCGGAGTTGCGCACCCTGGCCAGCCTCATCCCAGCCGACCAGGCCAAGCTGATCAAGGTGCTGGATGTGACCATCGACGCCACCCTGGTCAATTTCCCGGCTACGGCCACGAACATCAACGCCACCGACCCGACCGCGACCCTGACCCTGAGGACCTTTCCCAACGCCGAATACAGCGATACCCCGATCCCGGCCAGCGCTGTCAACCTGATCTGCCTGGTTGGCCAATACAACGACGGGATGCAGATCTCACCGAGATTCCTGGCGGATTTCAGCGATCCCGCCACGGACATCGAAGCCCCCGTTTTCAGCCATCCCAGCGGGAGTTACAACGAGCCTTTCGACCTCATCATCACCTGCGCGACGCCCGGCGCTGAGATCCGCTACACTCTTGACGGAAGCGAACCGGACCTGGATTCAACCCTCTATTCGTCTCCCATAACCATTTCCGAAACCACCACCGTCAAGGCCATCGCCTATCTCGGGTCCTACGCTTCGCAGGTCAACACCGCCGAATACGTCTTTCCCACATCTGTCGACGACCCCGGCGCTCCGGCGCTCCAAACCGCCTTGCTCGGCAACTACCCCAACCCCTTCAATCCCAGTACCAGCATAGTTTTCTCTCTCAAGGAAGCAGGCCCGGTTAGGATTGACATTTTCAACCTGAAAGGCCAACTGGTCCGAGTCCTGCTGGACGGTTCACTGCCTGCGGGAACACAAACCCTCCATTGGGACGGCCGGGATAACGCCGGAAACGAGGCTGGAAGCGGGATCTACTCTTACCGCCTGACCAGCGGAAGCTATTCAAACACCAAAAAAATGCTCATGCTCAAATAGGAGGAATGAATGGCACTTATCAAACGCTGGGGGCTCTTCCTAACCGTCAACATCCTGGTTCTGGCCGTCCTGGGGGCGATCATGCAGTTCCTGGGGCTCCAACGCTCAGACTGGCTCTCACTGCTTGTTTATTGCGCCATCTTCGGCTTTGCCGGCGCGATGATCTCGCTCTTTGCCAGCAAGGCGATGGCCAAATCTGCCTACAAGATCAAGCCCCTCACCCGGGAAACCGCCTCCGGAAAGGCTTTGTATCTCTATGACACCCTGGAGAAAATGTCCGCCCACAAAAGGATCAAGATGCCGGAATTCGGGATCTACCAATCCCCGGACAACAACGCCTTCGCCACCGGCGCTTCCAAGAACAAGTCGCTCATCGCCTTTTCCAGCGCCATCATGCAAAACTTGGATGAGGACGAACTGGCGGCCGTCGCTGGCCATGAAATGACCCACATCACCGAGGGCGATATGGTCACCACCACCCTGCTGATGGGCACGATCAACACTTTTGTCCTCTTCCTGGCCAACATCATCGCCGCCGTGTTGAGCGGCCGCAGAGGCGGCAATGACAGCTCCAACCGCAGCAGCGGGATGAACAACGCCAGCCACTTCATGATCGCCATGCTCATCCAGAATATCCTGATGATCTTTGCCAATGTCGCCCTGGCCGCTCATTCCCGCCATCGCGAATTCGTGGCGGACGCAGGTTCTGCCAGGCTCACCAGCCCCGGCCACATGATCACGGCCCTGGAAAAGATCAGCGCCGGACACGTGCCCCAAAAAAGGAAGGACGCCTATTCGATCGCCAAGATCAACAGCAGGCAGGCCTTATCCCTCTTTGCCACGCATCCGCCAGTGCAAAAGCGGATCGAGCGGCTGCGGAAATTGATGGTGTGAACAAAAATTTCCGGCTGAAGATCGAAAAACTCGCTCTGGGCGGCCAAGGCCTTGGCTTCGCCGAAGGCAAGGCTGTTTTTGTGCCCTACGCCTTTCCCGGGGACGAGATCGAGGCCTCTCTCCTGCGCGAACGCAAGGATGTGGCCTTTGCCCGGGTCTCGAAGTATCTTGCCCGCGGTGAGGGGGTCATTTCCTCTCCCTGCGCCTCATTCGCGGCCGAGATCCCCTGCGGCGGCTGCGACTGGCTCAACTTGGATTATCCCACCCAACTGCGCTACAAGACAGAACTGGTGCGCGAACTGCTCCAGCCTCTGGCCCCGGGACTCACCATCCCGGAAACGCTCGGTTCGCCCCGGCCCGTCCAGTACAGGAACAAGGCCTTTCTGCCCGTGGGTGGGGACGCGGATGGCCTTTATTGCGGGATCTACGCCCGCTGGTCCCATCAGATCGTCAGGCATGAAACATGCCAGCTTCATCCGCCGCTCTTTGACCAGATCGCCCTCCGCTGCCTGGAGATCCTGACCAAGACAGGGGTTTCCGCCTATGCTGAAAAGACCCACTCCGGCACCCTGTGCCACATCGGTTTCCGCGCCTCGCGCGACCTCAGCCGGGTCCTGCTCATCCTGGTCACCCGCTCCGGCAAGCTGCCTTTCACGCGGCTTCTGGCCAAACAGCTTTCCGAGGAATTTCCCCAGATCTGCGGGATCGTCCAGAACATCAACCGCGAGCGGGGAAACGTCATCCTCGGTCCGGAGGAAAAGGTCCTTTTCGGCGAGCCATTTCTCCATGACGAACTGGCGGGCCTCAAATTCCGCATCCATTACCGCAGTTTCTGGCAGGTCAATGGCGCCACGGCGGAACTTATCATCCAGCATCTGAAGGGCCTGCTCGGTCCGGACGATGCGGTTTTTGACGCCTTTGCCGGGATCGGTGCTCTGGGCCTCTCCCTGGCCGGAAAGGTCCGCAAGATCCTCTGCATCGAGGAAAATCCCGCCGCCGTCGCCGATGGAGAGGAAAACATCCGCGCCAACGGGATCACCAATGCCGGATTCCTCCGCGCCAAAACCGAGGACGCCCTGCCCGCCCTGCTCCAGCCGGTGAATCCTGAAACTGCCCGGAAACCGGAGGCCATCATCCTCGATCCACCCCGCGGCGGGGTCCAAACCCAGGCCCTGAAAGCGATCTGCGCCGCCCAGATCCCCAAAATCCTCTATCTGAGCTGTTCGCCCATCACCCTCCACCGGGACCTGAAGATCCTGCTCGGGGAGGGAAATTACCGCCTGGCCGCGATCCAGCCCTTCGATATGTTTCCCCAAACCTGGCACGTGGAAACCCTTGCCGTGCTCGAGCTTGCACCTTCGGACCCACTTAGACAATGAAACCGGCCCTCCTCCTCCTGCTGTTCCTGGCCCTGGCCCTGGCCCTGGCCCTTCTTTCCTGCGGCCACAACAGCACAGACGAGGACGAAACCCGGATCCGCGACATCATCTACGACATCTCCCGGGATTTCAACTGGAACGAGATCGACGGCATCATGGAGCACGTGCACCCGGATTATCTCCACAACGGAATGTATGACTATCAGTTGCGCCTGCTTTGGCTCGACCGCCTGGCCCAATACGATCTCCTCTCCTGCGAGGTCTCCCGGGTGGATCTTAACGGCGACCTGGCCACCGTGCACATGCTCATGACCTTCGAAGCCTCCTCCGCTCCGCCCCTCAGCTATTCCGAACCGGAAACCCACGGCGACACGTCGTTTTTCCTCTACGACCAAGGGCAATGGCGCCTCTACGGAAACCAACTCTGGGGAAAGTGACTCCGCCTTTTCCCATTGCCCTGTTTAACTCACACGGATCTCGCAGATCACGCGGATTTAAAAGACCATTTCATACGGATTGAACGGATGGAAGGGATGGACGGATGAAGACCAGTGTCCACGAATTACACGAATTTCACGAAAGGACGGAGCCATTAACGTGAAAACGTGAAAGCGTGGAAGGGTGTAACACCGGCGCAGCTTCCCTTTTGCCCTTTTTCCCTTTTTCCCTTTGTTTCCACGAATTACACGAATTACACGAATTACACGAAGGGACGGAGCCATTAACGTGAAAACGTGAAAGCGTGGAAGGGTGTAACACCGGCGCAGCTTCCCTTTTTCCCTTTTTCCCTTTTTCCCTTTTTCCCTTTGTTTCCACGAATTACACGAATTACACAAATTTCACGAAAGGACGGAGCCATTAACGTGAAAACGTGAAAACGTGGAAGGGTGTAACACCGGCGCAGCTTCCCTTTTGCCCTTTTTCCCTTTTACCCTTTGTTTCACTCTATTCGCTGGTTCGCCCGCCACCAATTCACCACTGCCTGAGTAACCGCTGGTTCAGCGTTTAGTGAGCGTGTGGTCAGTGAGTGGTGAGCGGTTCTGAAAACGGGGACATTCCCCTCTATATATAGTGGGTTACGTTTGGGGATAAAGAGTTTCACGCGGATTTTCGCAGATAAAAAGCGCGGATCAACGCAGAAAAAGAGGCCTCACACAGATTTCACAGATTGCACAGATATAAAGGGGATTTTCATACGGATTGAACGGATGGAACGGATTGACGGATAAAGAGGGGCACGCAGATCTCGCAGATTTTAAAAGAGATTTTATACGGATTGAACGGATGGAACGGATTGACGGATAAAGAGGGGGCGGGGATGAAAGAATGGGAGAAAACAACAGGCTGAAATAATAGTTATTTGTTTCCGACTTGTTGTCCCACAAGGGATTAGGCGAAGAAAACCACAAAAAACAGGTCTCTGTATCTGTAAAAAGAATTGAGCGAGAGAGAGTTGGTAAATAGACGCATATACCTATAGTATATAGGTATATACAGTATATATATTATATAGTTTTATTTTTTATTATATTTATTATAGATATTACAAGCACTGGGAGCGGCATACAGTCCCCCCTCAAAGCAAAGCCCGGCATAGACTAGACCAGGCTCCCGGAGAGGATGCAAGAAGTTATTTTTAGCATTGAAACACCCCAAGCAATTCTTATATATACAGAGGGCTGTTTTTTGTGGTTTTCTTCAGTTAAGTTGTTGAGCACCAATTACTCGGAAACAAATTCCAATGTTTTTCCCCTGTGGTTTTCTTCCTTCAAAAAGGGGCAGACATCGCTGCCTGCCCCATCCATTGCCAGGGTTATCAGGTTTCCCCGCCTGGTTGTTGCCATGAGTTCAGGATCTCCTGATCCAGTACGTATAGTTTGGCCGGTTTGTTATTCCTGGACAACGACGTTTCCACGCTTATGGCCTCGCGTTCCAGCAGGGACTCGATGGCATCGCGGAATTCCCGCTTGCGCATGTGGGACATGTTCATCAGGTCCGTGTGCCGGGCTTTTCCGTTGTATTTCTGGATCAGGATCTCCACCAGTTTGCGTTCCCCGGCGAGTTTGTCCTGTTCATCCACGATCTCCAGGAAGGGGATGGTGTTGGCGAAGTAGAAATCGCAGAGGTAGAGGGCCTGGCGGGTGGTTTCGGCGCTGACTTCCAGTTCGGCCATGACGCTGTCGACGCTTCCTTTGGGAATGGCGAATTTGAGCCGGTCCCAGGCGTCGAAGACGGTGATGATGATGCAGAATTTGTAGAAGTAGCCGTCGTAGATCCTGGTGAAATAGCTCATCAGGGAATCGTTGCAGGGAAAAATCGCTTGACAGGAGAAGGGCCGCAAAATCTTTGGAAAAAAACTTCGGGAAAATTTGGTCCAGTAACTCAGTGGTAGAGTATCTGCCTTTTAAGCAGAGAGTCGTTGGTTCGAGTCCAACCTGGATCACCATATTGCGACCCCTTCGTCTATCGGTTAGGACACAAGATTTTCATTCTTGTAAGAGGGGTTCGATTCCCCTAGGGGTCGCCAATTGTTGCCCGGAGCCAATTATAGCGTGTCCCGTTCGTCTAGTGGCCTAGGACTCGTGATTCTCAGTCACGCAACAGGGGTTCGATTCCCCTACGGGATGCCACTTTCAGCCTCAAGCCAGGATCAATCACCATTAATATTCCTCCAACTGGGCTGTTTTTTGCATAAAAAACCTTAAACATTACAATAAAGATGGGAACCAAGCGCCTTAGATGAAAGAAGAACGATTCTTGCCAGAGCTGGAGCCGGAGACCTATCCGGACCGGCGGATCAAGCTGATCCTGGACAACATGGGGATCAAGCACAGCGTGGCTTTTCGCCCCTGGGTCCTGATTCTGCTCGTTCTGCTCTTGGTTCTGGGGCTGGCGCTTTTGGGCTTTTTCGCCTTTCAGGGGCAGAACTCCGAGCTTAGCTCCCGGCTGCGGAGGCTGGAGACTGAAAACGACTATTTGCGCGAAAAGCTGGACCTCTATGAGACGGAGCTCGATTCCATCAACGTCCGGCTGGACACGCTGGGCGTGTATAGAAAAGAGGCGGCCACCGCCTATCCCCATTTCGGAAAGCAGGACCCCCTGGCTCCGAACCGGCTGCAGGTCAATCCCGGCCTGGGCAGGAAGCTTGATTCGATCGAGCTGAAGCTGGCGACCCTGAAGCAGCAGGTGGAATTCGGATCAAGCGACGTGGGCCTTTCCTTCATACTGCCGGAGGAGTTCGACACCCATGGCGACGGTATTCCGGCGATCCATCCCACTTTTGGCCAGCTCACTGACGGCTGGGGACACCGCTACCATCCCATCACCCTGGAATTCGAGTATCACTACGGACTGGACATCGCCAACAGGGTCGGCACTCCGATCTACGCCACGGCGGATGGGATCGTCTCCCGAGCGCAGAATGTCAACGGCTATGGCAAGATGATCACCATTGAGCATACCGACGGCTATCAGACCCTCTACGGGCATCTCTACAGCTTCAAGGTGCGCCCCGGGGATTTGGTCTGCAAGGGCCAGATCATCGGCCTGATGGGCAACACGGGGCTTTCGACTGGTCCACACCTGCACTACGCGGTCTCCCGCAACGGCAGGCAGCTCAATCCCACGGTCTATTTGAACCGCATCGACACCAACACCTACGCCGCCAGATGAGGATATCGCGAAAAAAAGCCTGGCTGTTCACGGCCCGCAGCCCGGAGGAGATCTTTTCCAGCTACGCGTCCATCGACCCTGGCGCGGACCTGTTGGTGGCAGTGGATGGCGGTTTGGAGCGCGTGGACCGGTTGGGGCTCAAGCCCTCTCTGATCATCGGGGACATGGATTCCGTTTCCCCGGCTCTGCTGAAGAGGTATTCACGCACCTGCCAACTGGCCTATCCGAGCCGCAAGAACGAGAGCGACACGGAACTTGCCATTCTCTGGTGCCTGGAGCAGGAAGCGGGAGAGATCGTGATCTGCAACGACCTGGAGGGACGATTCGACCATGCCCTGGCTCTGGTGCAAAACCTATCCCTGGCGCGGCAGAGAGGGGTGGAGGCCAGCATCGAATCAGAACGGCAGCGCCTTTTCTGGCTGGAGGAGAACACTTCGCTGGAGGGCTGTCAGGGCTGCGTCATCTCGCTTTTCGCCTGGAGGGGCAAGGCATTGTTCCGGGATTCTGAGGGGCTGGATTATTCCCTGCAAGACCTGGCCATGGCTGAAGACCAGACCCGCGGGCTCAGCAACCGGATCATCGCTCCGGAAGCGCGGATAAAGCTGATTTCCGGACAGGTTCTGGCGATTCTGGCGAAATAAGGATTGACAAGATTTATCTGCTAATTTATAAAGGTTAGAATTACGTCATAACTTTGGGAGAACAAGTATGAACGAAGCTCGGGAAAGCGAATTGCTCAGCTTTGAAAAGGCCATCCAGGCCCTGGAAGGAGTTGTGGAAAAGATGACCAGGGAACAACTTAGCCTGGATGAAATGATCGCCCTCTATGAAGAAGGGATCGGCTATCTGCACCTTTGCCAGAAAAACCTGGAGGGGGCGGAAACCAAGATCAGGATGCTCAACGCCCGGATCAAGCAGGCCGAGGAAAACGAGGGCGAAAATGGATAGAAAAGTGCGCCTCAAAAAGGACATGAAAGAGAAGCAGGAGCTGGTCAACATCATTCTCGACCGCTACCTCCCCCGCAAGGACGAATATCCGAAAAACATCCACAAAGCTCTGCGCTACAGCGTTTTCGCCGGAGGGAAAAGGCTGCGGCCCTATCTCACCATGATCGCCTATCAGATGTACAAGGACAATGTGGAGGCGATCACGCCCGTGGCCGCCGCGATCGAGATGCTGCACACCTTTTCCCTGATCCACGACGACATGCCGGATATCGACAACGACGAATACCGCCGCGGCAAGAAATCCTGCCACGCCCTCTTTGGCGAAGGCGAGGCCCTGCTGGCCGGCGACGCCCTTCTGATCAGCGCCTTTGAGCTCATCACCCATGCCGAAATCAAGGCTGAGCTGCGCCTGCAATTCATCCGGGAAATGGCCGAGCAGTGCGGGATCCGGGGCCTGATAGCCGGCCAGATGGTGGACATCGAATCCGAAGGCAAAAAAGTCGACAGGAAAACGATCGATTATATCCACGAGAACAAGACCGCCAGGCTGATCAAGCTGTGCCTGCGCTTTGGCGCCCTCGCCGGCGATGCTCCTGCTGAGGAACTCAAGCTGGTGGAGGATTACGGGGCCAAGGTGGGTCTGGCTTTCCAGATCGTAGACGACCTGCTGGACATCGAAGGCGATCCCGACGAGATGGGCAAGACGGTCGGCAAGGACGCCCATGTCCAGAAAGCGACCTACCCTTCCGTGTATGGGATCGCGGAATCCAAGCGCAAGGCCCAGGAGCTGATCGCCCAAGCCCGGGAAAGCATTTCCGCCTTGGGAGAAAAGGCGCTGCTGCTGGATATCGTGGCAGAATACCTGCTTAACCGCAAATCATGAAGATACGCTATAAACTGCTCACCCCGACCGCCATTCCGCCCAAGAGGATGACCGACCACAGCGTGGGTTGGGACCTGAGCGCCGATCTGGCCAGATCCGAGGTCCTCGAGCCCGGGGACAGGGCCGCCATCCCCACAGGCATCGCGGTGGAGATTCCGACTGGCTATGAAGGGCAGATCCGACCCCGCAGCGGACTGGCCCTGCACAGGGGACTGGGGGTGCTGAATTCGCCCGGCACGATCGATTCCGACTACCGGGGCGAGCTCAAGGTCATCCTGATCAACGCCTCCGCCGAGACCGTGATCATCCAGCCCACCATGCGCGTTGCCCAGATCGTCATCTGCCCTGTGGTCTGCGCCGATTTTGAGGAAGCTCCCGAGCTTGAAGACAGCAGCCGTTCCGAAGGCGGATTTGGGCATACGGGGGAATGAAGGGAGGTTTGCCATGACACTCATAGACAAGATTAACAGGCTTCGCCAGGAAAAGAACGCCCTGATCCTGGCCCACAACTATCAAGCCATCGCGGTCCAGGACATTGCCGATTTCCGGGGGGATTCACTGCAGCTCTCGATCCTGGCGCAGCAGAGCAAGGCCCGGCTGATCGTTTTCTGCGGGGTGCGCTTCATGGCGGAGACCGCTTCTATCCTCAATCCCGGGGCGAAGATCCTGCTCCCGGCCGAGGACGCGGGCTGCCCCATGGCGGACATGATCACGGCGGAGCAGCTGCGTGGTTTCAAAGCCCAACATCCAGGCGCCGCGGTGGTCTGCTATGTCAATTCCTCGGTCGAGGTCAAGGCCGAAAGCGACGTCTGCTGCACTTCCTCAAACGCGGTCAGGATCCTCAAATCCTTTCCCAAAGACCAGACCATCCTCTTCGTTCCGGACAAGAACCTGGGAACCTGGGCTGGCCGGCAAAGCGGACGCAAGGTCATCGTCTGGGAAGGCTACTGCCCGGTGCACGAATGGGGCTTTCAGCACAGGCAGTTGCTCAAGATCCGCGAGCTGCATCCCGGCTTCACCTTGCTGGCCCATCCGGAGTGCGACGAGGACATCGTGGAAGCAGCGGACCATGTGCTTTCCACAGGCGGGATGATGAAATACGCCAGCGACCACGACAAGCTGATCATCGCCACCGAAGCGGCTTTCACGGACTATCTGAAGCACATCTATCCCCACAAACAGCTGGAGGCCCTGAACACACTGGCCCGCTGTGTCAACATGCGCAAAACCACCCTGCACCATGTTTTGGAATCCCTGGACAAGGAGCAGCACGAGGTGACGGTGGATCCCGAGATCGCCACCAAGGCCCTGCGCTCGCTAACCCGCATGCTGGAGCTTTCCATCTGATCAAAACCCGGCGCGTGGACCTCGATGGGGAGGGGCTTTACATTCTGCAGGACGCTGCCTCGCAAGCGGTTAGTCATGCCTCCGACTCCCTGCGCAAAGCCGCCCTGGCCCTCAGGGACGAGCAACAACTGCGGGTCCTCGAACTGGGGAGCGGTTGCGGGATCGTGAGCATCATGCTGGCTCTGGCCCGTCCCGGATGGGAGATCGAAGCGCTGGAGATCCAGCCCGAACTTCACGCTCTGGCTTGCGAGAATGCTTCACGCCTTGGCCTGCAGATCCAGTTTCTGCTTTCCGACCTGCGCCAGTACAGCTCTGATGAGCCCTATAGCCTGATCGTCTCCAACCCTCCCTGGCAAAAAACAGGCAGCGGCAGGTACAGCCCGCTCCAGAGCAGAAATGTCAGCCGCTTTGAACTGGAATGCGCCCTCCAGGATGTTCTGGATTGCGTGCGGCGCAACCTGGCCCCGGAAGGCGACGCGCTGCTGCTTTATCCGGCCTCGCGGGCCGAAGATATCCGGGTCGCGGCGGCCAAGACTTTGCTTGACATAATTTCGCTCTCTCCGGCTGCTGGTCTCAAAAGACATCTTATCTGCCATATCCGGCATAAAGGACAAGCAAGATGAATTCACGCTTTACGGTGATCCTGATCCTGATCACGGCCGCTCTGCTGGCCTGGACATACATCCACCACCAATATCAGGAAAGCCGGCAATTCCGCCTGCAGCAGCTTTCCGGGCTGCCGGTCTACGTCTACATGGACAACGCCATCGCCATGGACAGCCTGGCCATCGAGCTGCACGTCAATGTGGCGGAGATAGATTCCCTGGCCAAGGAATCAGGGCGCGAAGCGGCGGAGGCCCTGCTGCGGGAATACGAACTGGGCATCGAGCCCAATACCCTCCGCGATTACCGCTTTCCCAACGTCATGACGCTGTTTTTCAAAGCCTCCGGGGCTTCCTTTGCTGCACGGGAGCAGGTTTTGGAACTGCTCAGGGAACGCGGGGTCCCGGAAGCCGATATCGACAGCCAGGCTGCCGCCTGGGGCCTCGTCAAAACCGAGATCGACCACCTGACCAGGCGCTGGAGCAATTCCACCCTGTTCACCGCCCTGGTCTTTTTCCTGATGTTCCTCTTTGCCCGGCTCTATCTTTTCCTGGCCCAGGCCCTCACTCCGCGGGACATGCGGGCCACCATCCTCGAATCCATCCGCAAAAGCGAGCTGAAGAAGTGGCAATCCATAAAGCTGCTGATGATACCCTTCCTGGTCAATGTCCTTGGCTATCTGGCCCTGGCGGCCCTGGGTTTGCTGAAGCCCCTTGTGGACTGGACCTTTTTCCTGGTCCAATTCATCTCGGTCCTGGCAGCCAGCGTCATCGCCATTTTGCTGGACAACACGCGCGAGCCGGGAGTTTCAGGATCAGGCCCCTCCATAACCGTCACCGTGCCCGGAAAGAGCGATGCGCTGGATTCCTAACGCCCTCACCATCCTGCGGGTCCTGCTGATCCCGGTTTTCGTCTGGCTGATCTTTGTTTCGGAAGTGCAAAACCACGTGGCCTGGGCTTTGCTGGTTTTCGCGGTCTGCGCGGTCACGGATTTCCTGGATGGCTGGCTGGCCCGCAAATGGAAGGTCATCAGCGATTTCGGCAAGATCGCCGATCCCCTGGCGGACAAGCTGGTGGTCCTTTCCGCCCTGGCCGCCCTCACCTGGTTGGAGCCCTACCGGCTGTTTCTGCCCATCTTCATCGCCATCGCCCTGCGGGAAGTGGTGATCACCGTTTTGCGCGAAGTATACAAGAAGAGGGGGATCATCCTGCCGGCGGACACTCTGGGCAAGTGGAAAACTTTCCTGCAAATGACCGGGATCATCCTTGCTTTCGCCCTCTGGGCCTGGCTTCCGGCTGTTCCCCGGTACTGCGTAACCGCGGCAAACATCTGGTTTGGACTGGTCGCCCTGCTTACCTTGTATAGTGGGCTGAATTATTTCAAGCCGCCCCAACAACCTGTTTTGAAGGAGGAAAAATGAAACTCACGGTCCTTCTGCTGGCAGCCGCGCTGCTCCTGGTCCTGGCCTCTTGCGGCAAGGATTCAGGCGAAGCCAACCATTATACAAGGTATGACAACCTGATCGACGGCTCCAAGCCGGTCGCCTATGGTGAGGACAGGGATGTCTTCATCTTCGCCGGCGCACGGAATCAGGCGCAGGTGGCTTCCATCCTCGATTCCACGCTCTCCCGCGAGGTCACGCTCACGGTCCCGGAGCGCTATTTCAATCCCGTCTCCATCGATTTCAAGGAGTTTGACACCTACCTCAACTACAAAAACCTGGTCTTCTGCGGAACTTTGGACGGCGCGGACGAGGTTTCGGCCCAGATGCTCCGGACCCTGGCCCCCAATCTGATCGATTCGGCAAAGGAAAGCGGGGCGGAGCTCTTTGTGATCAACAACCAACATGTGCGCGACCAGCTCATCCTCTATCTCCTGGCCGCGGACGCGCCATCCCTGGAAAGTCTGGCCCGACAGCGAGCGGACCAGATCTTCGGCTATTTCCGGGAGCGCTATGAAAAGCGCCTCGGCTACCAAGCCTACAGGCTTTCCGTCTATGCCGCCAGTTTTTTTGAGGACTGGCCTTTCACCCTCCAGGTGCCTGTGAATTTCCGGCCTTTCAGGGAAGACAAGGCCGGCGGCTTCCTTTCCTTCATCTACCAGCCCGCGACCCCCAGCCGCAGCATTCCGGACAAGTATGTCTCGGTCCACCATCAAGCCATGGCGGAAAACACCATCGACGCGGACTGGCTGTACGCCAAACGACAGGAACTGGGAGCCAGATACTACAACGGGGACGAGATCTACAAATACCAGGCTGAAGAGGCCAGGATCGCCGGCCAGGACGGACTGCGCATCTACGGGCATTGGATCAACAAGAGCCTGGGCGGGGGTGTCGGCGGCGCTTTCCAGACCTACGCTTTCTGGCATGAAATCTCGCAGACGGCCTACGTGGTGGACAGCATCGTCTATTTTCCTGATGGGGAAAAGCTTCCCAGCCTGCTGGAACTGGGCATGATCTCCCAATCCCTGCAAATCAAGTGAGCATTGCCTTGCCCAGGATCATCCCCATTTGCCTGCTCTGCCTGGCCCTGGGGGCCTGCGCGAGCCGCAGAGCCCAAACCGGAACGGAACTCCAAGCTGATCCCTCCCGCCCCAATTACGGCTCGATCTACTACTACGTCGTGGCCTCCTATCTGCGCTCGCAGAACAACTATTCAGCCGCGGACGCCCTCTACCGCAGGGCCTTGGACAGCGATCCGCGCAGCCATCGGCTCAAGAAACAGGTCCTGCTCAACGCGATCAATCTGCATCAGGCAGGAGGGATCGAAACTGAAGAACTGCGCGGCCTGATCGATGAATATTCACGCGAGTTCGCTTTTGATGAGGAACTCCTCTACGCCTGCTTCGAATTCTTTGAGCGGGAAGCCGATGCGGACGCCCTGCAGAAAACGATCCAGGAGATACAAAACCGCTTCCCCAGCGCCCGGGCCAGCATTCAGCGCTTCATCTTTGAGCTCAGATACAAAAACAACACGGAACTCAGGCATCTGGACCAAGCGCTGCAAATGGCGCACAACGATCCCCAGACGCTCTATCTGCTGGCCAGCATCTATATGTTTTACGACCAGGACAAGGAACGCCAGGCCCTGCGCCGGCTCCATGAGATCGCCCCTTCGGACGATTCGCACAAGTTGCTGCGGGACCACATCGTCCGCGCCAATGACCCGGACCTGGCCAGGGATTATCTCTCCAGCCTGGAATACCCGGCGGATAGGGAATACATGCTGATGTTCGCCGATTCCAGCATCGCCCCGGACCGCTATGGGCTGCTGGCTCAGCTGGCGCCTTTGATCCTGCCAACCCGGGACCTCGATCTGCTCAATATGCTGGGCCTTTCCGCCATGCTCAGCCAGCGCGGGGACGTTTTGGACGCCCTGGGCGGGCTTCTGCCTGGCCTGGAAGCCCCGGACCGCGACAAGCAATACCTTCGCACCATGCTGATCGCCCGATCCCTCAAAGCCGGCGACAGCTACGCTCTGGACCCCTGGATGGATCAGCTCTTTGAAGCATCCTCCTTCGACGACATCCTGGCCCATTACAATTTTGCCGTGACCTCAGACATCGCCGCAGATTGGAGAACCCCGGACCACGCGACCCTGGAAGCCTTCAAACGGCAGATCACGCTGCGGCTCTCAGACGGCCCCCCTTCGCGATATCTGACCGCGATCGCCAGCGCCGTGCAGGACAGTACCAATAAAAGCTTCGTGGATGCCCGGCACGATCTGTTGCTCTGGCTGAAACAGCGCCACGGGCTGTCCGAGGGGGATTATGAGTTTCTCCTCCAGTATTATTACAACCAGGGCAGGACGGCGGAGCGCAGGTCCCTGCTCGCGGAGGCGCAGGAAGAATATCCGGAAAATGCCTTGTTCAACAACGATCTGGGCTATTCGCTGCTCCTCGAGGGCGCCGACCCGGAAAAGGCCGCGGCCCTGATCCGTCGAGCGCTCGCGGTCGAACCGGTAAACCCCTACTATCTGGACAGCCTGGCCTGGTACCACTATCTGATCGGCGAATACGAGCTGGCCCTGGATCTCACCGCCATTCCACAGGAAATGGAGAACGTTCCGGCAGAGATCGCCTGGCACATCGGCGCCATTTATCTTAAACTGGGGGATTCCGCCAACGCCCGGATCTGGCTGGAAAAATGCGTCGAGTCCGGAGACGATCCGGAACATGCGGCCAAGGCAAAGGAAGCCCTCAAACAGCTCCCCTAACCTATTCCAATTCCATGGCAAGCGGCAAGATAAGGCACATTGCCCATATTTATATTCATCCAACCATGTTAATCCCCATCCAGATAATTATTTAGGCTTATCACACCCCCATGGCTCCCCTTATCATTACGGTGTCATTACGGACTCATTACGGACAAAGTCCGTAATGAGTCCGTAATAACACCGTATTGATCAAGGGGGAGATGGATTATCCTGCAGGGAAATAATTCTTGACAAGATAGTTGTCTGCTCAGAACATCAACACGAGCGGCAGCAACGATCAGGCTGAGCCTGGAATCCCTGTTTTAAAAAGGGTATTCTTGGTGCCGCCGGTCCAGGTTTCCGGTTTATATAGCAAAAACCCAGTGAAGTGAAGGCCGGTTCAGTTCCGGCTGAATGGATCCCCGGGCGAGATCGGGCCGGGACAAAGATGCAAAAGCCATAAACAAAGGAGACACCTTATGAGAACCATTGCCTGCATTTTCATTCTGACAGCGCTGCTCGGCTTTGCCCACGCGTCTGAGCACACCGCAATTGTGAACCTCTCCCGGGATCCGGTTACGGTTTTCCCCTATCAGATTGGTTTTGATGGACCGGCATTTCCTCCGGATGGCTGGACAAATGTGCATACCGCGGGTCAGGGCGAACCGGGGACCTGGGATCGCCAGACAGCTGGTACAAATCCGGATTGCCTTCCCCAAAGCGGAGCCGGAATGGCCAGATACAACAGCGCCGAACTGCTGATCGGCAACCGGGCTGAGCTGATCTCCCCACCCCTGGCGGTGGCGGAAAACACGGTTTACCAAGCCAGTTTCTGGATCTACCGGAATGCCGCGTATCCGAACAACTACGACTTTATCAAGCTGTATCTGAACGATTCACCCACTTCCGTGGGCGGCGAAATCCTGCTGAACGTTTTCCGGCATTACACTCTGCCCCCGGAAGAGGTTGTTCCCAACCAATGGTATGAATACACAGTGTTTTTTGGGGCCGAAACTTTCAGTTCTCCGCTCTACCTGGTGTTCGAGGCATACAGCGGAAACGGCACCAGCACGGGAAGCAACCTCTATCTGGACGAGATCAGCATCGGGCTGGCCGTGCAGCCCTCCATAACCTTGAACCTCAGCAACTGGAATTTCGGCAATGTGATGCTGGGGCAGGCGGCGACGCAACAATTCACCCTCAGCAACCAGGGAACGGGTCCGGGCATGGTTTTCAGCCTGAACGCCAGCGGCACCGGTTTCAGCATCAGCGATGATCCCACGCCGGTTTTGCTCCTGCCGGGGGGATCGGTCAGTTTCACGATTCAGTTCGCTCCCGTCTATTACAGGGCGGAGTTTGGATTTGCCGTCTATACCTATGAATACGGCTACAGCGGCCAGACCGCGGAGGCGGATGTGCAATTGACGGGGACAGGGTATTTTCCCGCGATCAATACCTTTCCCTGGAGCGAGGATTTCGAAGGCGGAGTTTTTCCCCCGCCCGGCTGGACATATTACGACATGGACGGAGTTGGAACTTCCTGGGAGGCCAGCACAGCCCAAAACCATACTCCGGGCGGAACCACTTCAGCACTCCATGCCGCCAGTGATGAGGCCCCCGAGATAGATGGAGGGCAGAGAGGCTGGCTGGTTTCGCCTCCCATCTCCATGCCCTCCATGGGTAACAGCATCCTGGCCCTCAGTTTCTGGTCCCTGAACGTAAATCCCGCCAATTACCAAAGCAACAGCATCTGGGTGTCCACCGGCTCGCCCGATCCGCAAATAGGCCCGTATCAGCAGTTTGAATCGGTGGAATACGTGGCAGACGAATGGATCAACAATCAATATTTCACGCTTTGGCTCTATGAATATCAGACCATCCATATCGCCTTCAGGTATGGAGGCTACGCCGCGGACGACTGGTATCTGGACGATGTGAGCGTGTTCGCGCCTGATCTTTTGGCTCCCGAGATCACCCATCTGCCACTGATCAACAGTCCCCGGGACGATATCGCGTATCGTGTCTGGGCTGAGATCGAGGATGATCCTGAATTCAACAACCCCATAGCTGATGCCCGGATTAGCTATTCCGTTAATGGAGGCGGATTCACAGATATTGTGATGGCCAATGCCGGCGGCAACAGTTTTTACGCCGATATTCCCCCGCAGCCGCTGAATTCTTCCCTGGAGTACTTGATCCAGGCCAGTGACGATCAAAACAACATCATGGCGCGGGGACCCTGGTTCTTCACGGTTGAGGATCCCGTCTGGCTGAGATATGATTCCGGCTATGTTACGAACTACTTGCAGTCATACGCGTCCTGGGGCGCGGCCAACTACTTTGAAAATCCGTTCTATGGAACCGATGTTCCCCTGGCTGTGCATGCGGTGGACGGCAATGTGATTTATCCGGAGCCGGCCACGCTGAAGATCTATTCCTTCAACCAAATGACGAACATGCAGCTGCTTTTCTCTCAGCAGGTCTATCTGCAGGGAACTACCACCATCGACCTCTCCAGCTACAACCTCTCCGTCAACGACCAGTATCTTTTGGTGGGCTTTTTCGATCTCGCCCCCGGAGGGAATTTTGGCATAAATGAGGAGTACAATTACGGCAGGTCGTTGCAATACTTTGGTGATCAATACCAACCACTGGACATGGGGGCTTGGGGCATTGGAGCCCAGGTGGGAGCAGGTACGCTGACCCTGGAAGCCCCTCTGGTCAGCATCCAGGTCAACAGCAGCGGCAACCTGATTCTATCCTGGAATCAGGTTCCGGGAGCCAACAGCTATCGGATCTATGCCTCGGCAGATCCCTTTGCTCCGGAACCCTGGGAGCTCTTTTGGATCACGGACCAGACCATGTTCGTCTACACTTGGGATGAAACGGCCTGGTTTTTCAAAGTGGCAGCCAACAGCTCAACTCCGCGCAGGGATGAGGCCTGGCTTATCGACCTGTTCCCCAAGCCGGCCAGCAGCCGAAAGGAGGAAGCGCCAGGCTTCTGAGCAACGTCCTCAGGTCTCGCCTGGAAAAGCCTGGAAACTCCGCCTATTCGAAAGGCAGGAAGTTCAGCAGAGTGTTCAGGCCCAGGGTGGAGAGCACAGTTCCCACCAGCACGGAGATCACGATCAGGATCTTGAAATAGTCCTGCGCCTTGAGCATGCTCACCAGTTCGATGTTGCGGGAAAGATAGGCCGAGGCGGCGTAAAACTCCTCCCCGATGAGGGTGTAGTCGCAAGTGGTGATGAAAAAGGGGATCTGGGTGATGGCGTCTGAGGCGGCGATCTGGATGGCTCCGCTCTGGTTTCCGGTTTCGGTCATGAGCAGCGCTTCAGCGTAGAAATAGCCCATGTAGAAGATCGTGGCCACTCGGTCGCGCACCGTGATGCCGTTCACCGCGGCGCAGAAGGCGAACTGGGTGTCCGAAACGAAGAAGATGTCGTTGTTGTTATAGGCGTCCGGGCGTCCCATTTCGTTGTAGGCGGATTGGACCATTTCCTGGGCCAGCGGCACCACGAAGTAGTCCACGTGGGGAGAGATCAGCCGGATGTCATATGCCGCGGTCTTTTTGGCGATCTGGTTGAGGATCATCATCGCGGAAATGGTGCAGGGCTCGCCCAAAGTGCCCCAGCCAGGCACAAACATCACGGGACGTCCCATTTCCGTGGCGCGTCCAACGGCGTTGTCGAGCTCCTCCAAACCCGCGATGGGGCGGATATACAGGTCCTTGCGCCGGGCCACGGTGAGGGCGTAGACCACCATCAGGCCCATCAGGATGGAGGCGATCAGGGTGGCGAGCTTGGTTTTGTCGAACCACTCTCCACGGGGATAATGCCATTCCTCCTCTTGGGAAGCGGCCGCGTCGGCTCCAGGCAGGTCGGATTCATCGCTCCAGAGGCCGCGTCCGTTGGTCGCGAGCAGTTGATAGGCATAGGAGCGGGAATTTTTGTCCAATTCCTGCCTCAGGACCCTGCGCCAGGCCCGGTCTCCATTGGCTTGGGCGGCTTTCTGATAGGCGGGGTTGGAAAGGATGAGATCCAGTTCCGCCTGCTTGGCCTTCAGGTTTTGGGCAGCTTCGGAAAGGCTGTCGCCAGTGGCGGTTTCCGCGCCCAGGGTTGCGATCCCGGCCCGCAGTTCATCCAGATAGGCGGCAAAATCCTGTTTGTAAAAAGAGGGCGAGAAGCTTACGAAGTTCTCGTTGTCCTGGGCCACTTGGAAATGGTGGTCGGTCAGGAGCAGTCCGGTCTGGGGGTCGTATTTGAGGATGGCGGGATATTCGGTCGCGGGGAAGGGGATGGTATGGTCATAGAGACGGGAAAGCGCTCCGATGCGCATTCCGGGGCTGAAATTGGCGCTCAGCTTGTTTTTGCTGAAGATATCGTAATAGAAGCTGTTGAGGACCTGGCCTCCGAGGCTGACGTCGCCGCCATTGAAACGAAAGGCCGTGGGGTCGTAGATGATGTCCTGGCTGATGTACTCAGAGCTGATCTGCCTTTCTCCCAGCTTCCTGGCATAGACGCGGACTGAGAAATCCTCGCCTGTCTTTGTGCCGGGGGGCAGCTTGAAGTGGATGATTTTGTCCGGATAGTTTTCCTTCACCCTGCCCAGGCTGTTCCCCTGGCGGTCAAAGAACTCGAACCTGAGGCGGTCGATCTCCTCATGGCCGTTTCCGGAGATCTCATAGTTGATGCGCATCCTGGTTTTGGCCTTGTTCGTGTAGCTGGCCATGGTTACGAAAGCGAAGGAGCGGCCGAAAGAGATCAACATATTGTCGCCCTTGTCGTTGGGCTTGTCCAGAACGCTGTAATCCGGCAAGCGGGGAAGCTGGGCGGATGCATGGATACTCAGCTGCTCGCCGAGGGAAGCGGTCTGTAATGCCTCTTCTCTGGAGCCGTCCTCAGAAACCCAATAATCCTCGTAAGTGAGTACGGGAATGTAGTTTTGCAGTTCTTCCGGGCTTGGGATCTTGATCCCGGCTGTGTTGAGGTCGACCTTGTCATAGAAGACCTGGGACCAGTAGGGTGGATACATGCTGTGGAGCAGTATGGAGCCGCTCTGCCAGTTGGCGTGGAAAACGCTGTCCGGGGCGGAGGCATTGGCTTTCTGATCGGCCCGGAACTGAGGTAGCATGCTTTTGGGCATCAGCCAGGCCTGCCAGCCTGAAATGTCACTGCTTTCCAGGGGCGGGGTCCATTCGAAGCGGAATTCGTTTGTATCACTGATGTAGGTGGTGTAAAGCACAGCCGTGGAATCCGGACGATTGTTTACTGGCGTGGCTGGAAGCACTTGGGTGGCTGGAAGAAAACCTCCGGTCTCGGTTACGGGGACCACGCAGTAATAATAGGTGTGGCCGGCCTTGGGGTTGGCATAGATATTGTTGAAGCGGGTGAGCTCGTATCCCGCGTAAACTTCAGGACCTTCCCCGCCCTGGATCTCCACCCGGCTGGAGCTGTTGAAATACTTGGAGGTGTTGATGTCCCCAAGCACGTCATAATGGGGCAGAAGCTGGCCCAGCACCTTGGCATCGCGGGGCACGGCTTTGAAAAGTGTGCCGCTGGCGGTTTGGTGCTTTTCCTGTTTCAGCTTTCCTGGAGCTGTTTCGAACTCGATCAGCGTGAGATAATCCTTGTCGTAGAAATTGAGCCAGTCGCTGGCCACCCCAACCGTGGGATCGATCTCTATTTTGGCCAGGAAAAACAGGCTGTCCGGCCTGTGTCCGCGATAAATGTTGTATTGGATAATGCGTTGGGAGCGGTCCAGAGGTTTCCAGGTCAGCATCACTCCGGTCCCGTCGTCAAAAGGCATGTCGGCGGCCGCGAAGGAAGCGATCCTGCTTTGCCCCACATCCCTGCGGGCGCAGCCGGCCAGGAGCATTAGAACCAATAGCAGCAGCGCCGTGAGTGCGTAGAATCTATTCATCAGTCAATCCTGAGGATCATGAACTCATATTTTTTTTTAAAAACCCGCAAAGAACTGTGGGGAAACTCATGCAAGTTTCCCCACACTTGATTCCATATCTGTGTGCTTAGCCGAAAATGGCTTGTTTGAGCATGATGAAGACGTCGTTGACCAGGAACTGGATCCTCCCGATCAGCAAAGAGATACGCGCCATCACGGTGAGTCCGAAGGAAGCTCCGAAGCCCACCATCATGTACCATTTGCCCACATCGACAAATTTCCCGTAAAGCCCAGTGTGCGCTTTGGAAAAGAAGAAATAGAGCAGCACGGCGATCGTTCCGAGGAAGATCAGAGCCAGGTTTACGTTTTCGATGGGCACCATGGCCTGGCGCATCTGCACCAGGATGATGTTGTGCATGGCGAGGGCGACCGAGGCACCCACGGCCATCATGGAAAAGGCGATGGGATAGCGCGACAGCCAGCTCAGCTTGCGTGTGAAACGCAGCAGGTAGAACATACCGATGATGCTGGGTATGATCAGGATCCATTCATGGCGCAGGAAGATCGGCTGGTAGAAATAGGGGATGAACACGCGTTCGTAGGTCAGCACCAGCGAATATCCCAAAGAAATACCCACCAGAAGCTGTTCAGACATCTGATAGAAGGGATTGTCCTTGTAAAGGAAGGAGAAGATGCAGAGGGTGAAGAAGGCACCCACGAGATTACTGAAGAGTTCGAATGACATTGTTTCCTCCCTTATTTCCTGGCCGTTCTGGCTTTCTGGATGAAGTAGCCGATGTTACCGATGATGATGAACACGATGATCATGATATGGGCCACCGACTGTGCGTTCATGCCGATGCGGGCGACCTTGAATTTATAGAGGGTGTTGCGGGTCATGCGGTTCAGATCGGCCCAGGCGTCACGTTCAAAGTCATCCGCATTGAGCTTGCTCACATCGATGACGATCTTGCCATTTTCCCTGGTCTGGGCGGCGATCATTCTGGCCTGGTCCTCGGGAGAGTGTTTGGCCAGAAAGTCCTTGAATTCAGCTTCGCTGAAGCTGGCCTTGGTTTGGGTGGTGATCTTGATCAGGTCCTGGACCTCGGGCTTGACCAGCACGTCCTTGCTGAAGGCCCTGCCGGGAACGATCTTTTCGCCATTCAGACTCTGTGTGAAGAGTCTGTCTCCCGGAGCGCGATAGGCTGCAAAGACCTCCACCAGTTTCTCGTATTCCGCGGCACCTTTCAGCCCTGCCAGCATGCCGATGAACTGTCCGGTCTGCAGATAGGGGTATTGGTCGGCTGCCATGACGGCGGTGACGCCTACGGCGATGTTGGTGCCGAATTTGGGCCGCGCGTAGGTGAGCCAGTAGCCGCCGGCGATGGAGCCGGAGAATTCGATCACCAGGTTCATCTCGTTGTAGTTGTTGATGCCTTTCATGATGGGCAGGTTTTCTGTTTTCCTGCCCTCTGCGTCGGTGGGCACGGCGGTGGAGATGTTATCTCCCATGCCGATAACCGTGGGCATGGCCAGCGCGATGGGGATATAGCCGAAATTGCAGTAGTCCGTTCCGGACTTGATGTTTGGATATTCCTCTTTCACGGAGTTGACGGCCATGTCGATGATGGGCGCGCCGGTGGGAAGGAAGGACAGCAGGAAGACCTTGACGTTGCGCTCGAAGCAGTGCCGGAGGATGGCGATCTGCATCGGATAGAGCTCTGGCATTGTCGAAGCGTCGTGATAGAAGCTCATCAGGATGGCCCTGTCTTCCCTTCCGGCAAAGGAATCTATCATCTGATAAACGTTTTCCGTGGAGGCGGAGGTCACGTTATCCGAATTATAGGGTATCAGCAACGGAATGATGATGGCCAGGGCGACCACGATGTAGATCCATCTGCGGTCAAGCCTTTGCAGGCGTTCGAAGAAATTCATTCTCTCTGCCATGTCAATCACCTCCCAGGTAGGAGCGTTCAATTCCCAGCATGATCTTCAGGGTGGTGGCAACGCTGCCGAGCCCCACTCCCAGCATGATCCCGCGTTTGGAAGCCAGGTTGGGCACGTCCAGGATCCACTGCGAAATGGTGGGCAGATGTCTGCTGATCTTCACACCCAGGGGCACTTGGGCCAGCATAACTACAATGGCAGCGACGAGCAGCACCGTAGCTTCAGGAGATCTGGCCCGGAAAGCTTTGTATGCGGCCGAGGCCATGTAGAAAGCGAGCAGGGAAAACATCGTGGCGCTCATGGGCATCTGCATGTTCTCAAAAAGCCACATGTAGAGCCCGCCTTTCTGCGTCCCGCCGATGAATCCCGCCAGCGAGGTGGCGATGAACCCGGCAAAGAAGAAGAAACTGTATTGCCATTTGGGGGCTCTGCGTTTGATCTTGCTATAGTGCATCATGGACAGGCTCATCACGCCCAGCAGCATTCCGAAAGGCGCCATGGCACGTATCCAGGGAACGAAGAATTCATAGTAGAACACATCTGCCAGGTATCTGTGGGGAATGAAAACCCAGCCGAGCCAGATAACTCCGCCCACGATCACGATTAATAAAGGTATTGTCTTCTTCATGTAAGACCTCTTCTATTTTAAGGGGAAAAGTTGCATTAAGCCGGTGACTTGGAAAGTCGCCAAGATCGCCCCGACAATTACCAGGACGAGGATCAGGAACTTGAAGTAATCCTGTGCCTTCAGGGTTCCCAAAAGCATCGGTTCTCGGTTCAGATAGGCGGAGGCGGCGTAGAGCTCTTCTCCGATCAGGGTATAGTCGCAGGTGGTGATGAAGAACGGGATCTGCGTGATGGCGTCCGAACCGGCGATCTGAACGGCGCCGACGGCGTTTCCGGTCTCCGTCATGAGCAATGCCTCGGCGGCGAAATAGCCCATGAAGAAGTTGGTGGCCATCCTTTCGCGGATCATGATACCGTTCACACCCGCCACATAGGCGAATTGGACCGAGGTGAGGTAGAAAACGTTGTTCTTGTCGAAGCTGTCCGGACGTCCCACCGCGTAATGGGCCTCGCGCACGATCTCCTGGGCGATGGGCATCACGATGTAGTCGTAGCAGGGAACGATCAGCTTGGTGTCATATTCCGCCGCTTTGCGGGCCACCAGTCCCAGGATGCCCATGGAGGCCAGCGTTGCCACGTCGGATAGCCCGCCGTTGCCCATGCAGTATAGCATCGGACGTCCCATTTCCGTGGCGCGGCCGATGGCGTTGTCGATCTCCTGCAAACCGGCTATGGGGCGCATGTACAGGTTCTTGCCCCGTTTGGCCAGGTTTACGAATACCACCACGGCGCCGCCGAAGATGAGCACGGCAAAGAGGGTGAGCAGCTTGTTCCAGTCGAACCAGTTGGAGATCGGCGCGTAATAATTGTAGGAGCCGTCTGCCTGGATGTCCGGATCGGATTCCGTGAACAGGCCGCGGCCGTTTGTTTTCACCACCATGTAGGTGTGCTGGCGGATTTCGGGTTCGCGGATGGATGTCACAAAGCGCATTCTGTTCCGGTTGGAATTGAATTCCAGGGAATGGGCGAAATGCTCGTTGTCGGCATGGATCTGGAGCTTTTTCTCCTGGGCTTCGATGTCCCCGCGCAGGGCCTCGATCTCGGCCTGCAGACCGGCTTCCGTGCCAGGAGCGGCCAGGCTTAGGGCGCCCAGCTTTGCTTCCAGCTCCTCCTTGCCTTTGGCCAGGTCTTCATTCATCTTGTCCAGCTTCTTTTTCGCTTCGTCGATGAAGATGCTGGTGCTGAGCAGGGTCTTGTTTTCCTTGTCATAGGTGAAATCGATGTCTGAGGATACCAGGGCCAGGTTTCCGATCTTCTCTCCAGGTTCCAGCTTGCGGGAGTGGCGCTCGCCGTTCACGTAGGAATGGAGCATCCCGTCCTTCACGAAGTTGAATCCGGCCACCACTTGCCCCACGCTGGAGATGTAGGGGATCGTCACATCCAGGTTGTTTTCGTAGGAGGTGTTCTTTTTGACCAAAGTGAAAGAGCTGCCGCGGTAGCTTTTGCGATAGATCGCGTTCAGGATCGGGGAAACGTCAACCCCATTGAGCAAAAGTTCCCGGGTGGGCATGTAGGCCATCATTCCGGCATCCGGCTTCAGATACTGGATCAGCTCATAATTCTCCACCAGCCTGGACTTGCCCCAACTTAGGCGGCCGGTTCTGGGATGCAGGGTATAAGGCTTGGTGGCTATCGTGATCTTCACCATCAAGCTATCCGTGGGCAGGGTCTCCCGGTCGCGCAATGAATACTGCTCCGGGATCTTGACCTTGATGATGTTGTCCTGGTAAAATTCGTTGACCTTGGCAAAAGGTTCAGATTGTCCGGGCTCAAAGAACTCGAAATAGATGTTTCCGATCCTTTGGGCATCGGTTTTGTTCACCTGGTAGTTGATCTGCAGGGTCGTGCCCTTTTTGGTCTGAGTGGTCGTTTTGGTCAGGGTCACGATCGGCTCTTCCCAGGTCACTGTGATGCGATCGCCCTTGTCCATGGCCTTGTCTTCCACCCAGAAATCTTCCTTCTTGGGCAGATCGGCGCTGGTTTTGCGGACCGGAGTGCTCAGAATGCTCAAAGGCGAGGGCGCGGGAGATCCATAATCCTGGAAGCGGATGGCATATCGGGAATTGACAGCCGCGTCCCAGCTCAGCCCGGCAGGATGGCCCTGCAGGTCGGCTTCGCTGACCACGCTGTAATTCTTCAAAGCTCCTCCGCCGACGGGGCCTTGCGTGAGCATGATGCCCCGGTTGGCCAGAATTGTCTCCCGCTCCGGATCGCTCATGTTGTTCCAGAGGGTATCCGATATTGCCGGCAGCATGTAGATGCTGTAAGCCGCGATATCAGAAAAGTTCAGGGGATAGTCCCATTCAAAGTTCAGGTTGCGCGTGTCCTCGATCGCAGCGCTGTATAGGCCGGGCGATCTTTCCGGACTGTCATCGATGGGATAGCCGCTCGCGGGTTCCGCGATGCCCAGATACTGGTTGCGCTCGTTTACCGGCACCACGGTATAGTAATAATGGATGGGCTCTTCGCCCGGGGCGGCGCTTTTCAATGAGGCCAGCAGGGTCTGCTGGTTGAATCTCAAGCCCGCGTAGACGGTCTCGTCTTCCGGATCGGCCGAGCGGGCCTTTTCGGAGCGGTAGTAGTAATACTTGTCCGGGATGGAGGCATAAAGGCTGAATTTCTCGCCCAGCCTGGCCGCCAGCTCCGTATCGCGCGGGACAGCCCGATAGAGGATGCTGCCCTTTTGTCCCTTTTCATTCTTGAGCTTGCCCGGGGAATCGATGTCGATGAGGGTGTTGTAACCGCTGTCGTAATAGTACATCATGTCCGACGCCACGCCGGTCTTGACGTTCACCTGCACCGAGGCCAAAAAGAACAGCGTGTCCGGGTTGACGCCGCGGTAGATGCGGTATTCCTGGATGCGCTGGGCTCTGGGCAGGGGTTTCCAGCTTACGATCAGACCGTCACCCCCGTCATTGGGAATGTCTTCGATCCTGAGGCTTTCCACGACTGTGTTGTTAAGCTTGTCCTGTTCCTGATCGGTCGGTCCGCTACAGCCAAAGGCAAGCAAACCAAGCAACAGCATCAAGCTTAAGAGCCGTATGTATAGCTTCATACGTCTACTCCTGTGCCATTTTAAGTTATTTTTTCCACTGGAATGCATCGACTCAAAACACCCTAAATTGTCAATCCCTTTTTTGTATGGCTTGACGCCGGCAGGCAAAAATCACCCCGGCGGGATAACCGCGCCTGGGTGATATTTGCATTTTTGCCTCTCATGGCTCCCTTTATCATTACGCTATCATTACGGACTCACTACGGACAAAGTCCGTAATGAGTCCGTATTGACACCGTATTGATAAGGGGGGCGACAAAGGTATGTATGCGCCAAGTAGTTGCCCTGCAACCTTATAAGCCATAAAGGTGAGCCAAATGATCAGCTAAGGGGCTAATATCCTGATGATGAGTTACATGCGTCGATGAGGCGAGCGGGATGCTGATCCAGGCTTCAAACGGCGGGAAGAGAAGCGCAGAATTATGAGGGAAGAGTGAGGTGGTGGGTGATACTGGATTCGAACCAGTGACCTCTACGATGTGAACGTAGCGCTCTAACCAGCTGAGCTAATCACCCCGGAAACAAGGGTGGTGGGTGATACTGGACTCGAACCAGTGACCTCTACGATGTCAACGTAGCGCTCTAACCAAGCTGAGCTAATCACCCGTGTGATTGTGCCATCCCAAAAAGCGCCGGAATTTTGTCAATGAAAATCGCAAATCCCTGGGCCTATCCACGTTCGGCCAAGCTTGCGCTGGGTCTTGAGGCCGCCCTGATGGTTCCCGCGCACTTAAAGATTGACAGATATGGCAGGGGCAGAATTGTTTGGCAAAGAACTTTAGCATATGGAGTAGCGATGTCCAGGTTTATAATCATATTTGTGGTGGTCATGATCATCAGCAGGATCTTGAAAAGCGTTCCCCGCACGGGAGGGGAATCCAGCCGACGCGAAATTCCCCGGCCCGGTCAGGATCCGAACCGTCCCGGCCCGGATCAGAACCGCCCCGAACCCCCATTGGAGCAGGCCCCGGTCTGGGACATCTGCCGCAGATGCGGATCCCTGGTGGAAAAAAGGGCAACCCGCTGCCCCAGTTGCGGGAAGGTCCGGAAGACAGGCTGGATCTGGGTGATGATCCTGATCGTGGCCCTGGCCATCGCGATGTTTTGGCTGGCCCTGGTTTAGGATCGGCCAAGCGGAGCAAAAATTGCACGAACAAGCTTGAGTGAGGTAAGATGAAACAATTTTGGATGACGCTTTTATTCCTGCCGCCGTTGTTCCTCTGCGCGGCCAATTTCATAAATCTGCCCACCGCGGTGGAGCAGCCCGACGGATCCGTCCTGGCGTTGCTGGCTTCGGGAGACGAATTTGCCAACCGGCTGCACGACGCGGAGGGTTTTTCCATCATGCAAAGCTCCGCGGACGGATACTACTATTATGCCGTTTTGGCTGGCGGAGAACCGGTTCCCTCGGCCTGGCGGGTCGATGCACATGATCCCCGCGCTCTGGGCCTGGTTCCCGGGATCAACATTTCCCCGGCGGCATACCAGGCGAAGGTGGATTTCATGACTTCCCATGCCCGGAGCGGCTCGCGCGGGCCAAACCTGGGAACGGTCAACAACCTCGTGGTCTATATCAAATTCAGCGACCAGACGGAGTTTGAGGTTTCCCGCGGGGAATACGACGCCAAATTCAACTCCGTGGGCGCGGACGAATATTCACTGCGCAACTATTTCCACCAGGTGAGCTACGACCAGCTGGATTACGTTTCCCACCACTATCCGGTCTGCGCCCCAGAGGTCAATCTTTCCTATACGGACAGCCATCCGCGGGCATATTACATGCCCTACAACGCCGTCACCAATCCCCAGGGCTATCGGGATTACCAGCGCACGGACAGAGAACACATCCTGCTGGCCAACGCCCTCAATGCAATATCCTCGCAGGTCCCGGCCAGCTTGAACATCGACGCGGACAACGACGGCTTCGTGGACAACGTCTGCTTCATCATCCGCGGGCCCCATACCGCCTGGGCCGAACTGCTCTGGGCGCATCGCTGGGCGCTTTACGCCCAGGATGTGTACATCAACGGCAAGATGGTCTGGGATTTCACCTTCCAGCCGGAAAACCAGAACAGCGTGCGCACCCTCTGCCACGAGATGTTCCATTCCGTGGGCGCGCCGGACCTCTACCACTACAATTTTGACGGGCTCACCCCGGCCGGCTGCTGGGACATCATGGAAAGCGGCAACGGGCATATGGGCATGCACATGAAAGCGCGCTACGGCGGCTGGATAAGCCCCATACCCACCATCTCAGAAGGCTTCCATACCCTCAGTCCGGTTACCTCGGCCACCAACAACGCCTATCGCGTACCGCTTTCCGGGACTGAATACCTGGTCCTGGAATACCGCAAGCAGGATTCCGACATTTTTGAGGCAGGCCTGCCCGGCTCCGGACTCCTCATCCACCGGATCAATGAAGCCCAAAACGGAAACGCGCAGGGCCCTCCGGACGAGGTATACGTCTTCCGTCCCCAAGGCGGGCCAGCGAACAACGGCCTGATCGCGCAAGCCGCTTTCAGCCTGGACAGCAGCCGCACGGAATTCAACCAGTTCAGCGACCCCAACTGCTTCCTTGGCTCCGGAAATCCCATTCCCGTGAACATCCACAGCATTTCAGAGGCCGGCGGGACCATCTCTTTCATCCTGGGCCAAAGTTCAGGTCCGCTGCCTCCGCAGATCGGCAACCTGAGCCCCGCGGACGGGGAGATCCTCACTCCCGGCGAACATCAGATCAGCGCGGAGATCACGGCTCCCGGGGATGTTATCGTGTCCGTGGAGTTCAGCCTGGACGGGATGATCCTGGGCCTGCTCTACTCAAGCCCGTATGTGTTGGACATTCCGGATGGCTTCCTCACTCCCGGCCATCACGAGATCAAGGTCCGCGCCACCACGGGCTCCGGCTTGAGCTCAGTCCGGCAAGCCCGGGTCCGGATGGTCGATCCCCAGCAGCCAACTTGGTTCAACTGGTTGAGCGACGCTCCGGTGCACTCCGAATTTGGCCGGGGCGCCGTTCCGATCAAGGCGGCGGTGGATTTCAACCTCGGCGCTGAGGATTTCAATCTCAAAAAAGTGGCTTTCATGCTTTCCGCCGATCCCTGGGGCTTTCCGGCAGTGCCGGGCCTGGTGAATATCAAGGTGAACCGCTTCGCCGAAGGGGCCATAACCAGCCAGACCTTGCTGGATATCGGCGACGTGATGTGCGACCTGGGGCAATGGTTCGAGCTCGACGTGGACAGCGATGTGGTCCTGAACGGGCAGATCGCTGTGATCCTGGACCTCTTTGAGTATCAGATCATCCATTTCGATACCAACGGTGTATGCGGCCACAGCTGGCTTACGGAACCGGACCGGCCCTGGACCGACGCGCTGGGCCGCGGCGTCGTGGGAGCCGCGGTTATCGAGGTCCAACTCCAATCACCCTATGTTTCCAATCCAGAGGACACAGTTCCGGCCGCCATCAGCGGTTTGAAGCAATACCCCAATCCATTCAGCGCTAAAACCACTCTCAGCTTTGAGCTTCGATCGGCACAGCCTGTCCGGATCAGCATCTATAACCTCCGGGGGCAGAAAGTGGCAGAACTGATCGATTCCAACCTGCCCGCGGGAAGCCACAGCTTGGAATGGGACGGGCGCAACCGGTCCGGCCGTGAAGCCGGGGCCGGGATCTATCTGTGCCGGCTCAAAGCTGGCGCAGAGACGTTTTATCGCCGGATGGCGATAGTCAAATGAAGATGGGAGGACCCAATGAGAGTGTTTGAAGAATTGCTGGAACCAGAACCCGAGCCGGTGGTTACGGATGGCGACAGCGTTGCTGAACTGGTTGAAGAGAAATACAAGTTCATCGTGCGCCAGAGCATGGGTGTGGTCAAGGGCGCCTTTTCCGTGCATGCGTTTAGCAGTGCTGGCCTGGAGATCGAGACCCCCTACGATTTCAAGAAGCTGGAAGAGCCGATGATCTACCGCAAAACCATCCAAACCCCTCCTTCCGAGCTGGCCGGAGGCAGGATCGAGATGCGGTCCAGCTTCTATTTCGTGGATGCCATGATCAAGGAATGCAGGATATCCCTGGAGGTTTTTCTGGAGGAGGAGCAGGTCTTTTTCCAGGAAAAGGCCAAACCCCTGCGCGACTTGCTGCATATGGAGCACATCATCATCCGGTACAAGCTCGGAGGCCAGGAATGATCAGGCGACTCCCGGTCATACTGCTTTTGATTACAATCTCATTTGGCCTGGGAGCTCTGACTGACACCTATTATGAAAACATCCCGCTGGAAGAGCTGTTCCGGATCTACGGGGTGCCCGAGGTCCCGGCCTATATGGTTTTGGGCGTGGAACCCAGCTCCACCCTGCCTCCGATCGATGACAACGGCATGTCCGTCAGCATATCCGACCTGGCCTCTGGAACGACCATCATTCCTGAGACCTTCGCGCTGGAGATCGCGCCGTTGCTGCTTTACAAGAAGGACATCACCCTGCAGGACTACCACAGAAGCCCGATATTCTTTAATTCCCGGCTGTCCCTGGCCACCACCGGCTTGGATGACGGGCGCCGGAAAGCCTCTTTGGGCCTGCGCCTGAAGCTTATCGACCGGGCTGACCCCAAAGGGAATTTCAACCGGGCCTGGCCGCAATTCTTTGAAGACTATTTCCGCGCCCAGCAGAGCTACCTGAATGCCGAGTTGTACGCGGACCCAGATCTGGCCGATGACCCGGATGCGCTGGAAGCCCTGATGTCCCAGTTCGACGATGATTATGGGATCAATGCCAAGCTGCAGGAAATGATCCAGGACAACAAAGACAAGTGGAACAAGCTCCGGATCGAATTTTCCACCGCTGTGGTGGCCGTTTCGCCTGATTCTCTGGCCAGCAAAGCGCGCTTCGAGGCCTGGCAGAACTGGTTTTCACTCTCCAATTCTTTGCTGGGCTCCACCACCGCGCAATACATATTCAGCCCTTCGGTACGTTATTTCAGGGATGAGGGGGAAAACCACCTGAGCGTATTCGCGCCTCTGCGCTTTGTTTTGAAGAGCCCGCTCATCAACAGCTATCTCGAGCTGCAATATTCCCATGACGGCTGGCTGGCGGAGAACTTCGGCTCCGGCACGCTGGGGCTTTATTTCCAGTTGCAGAAAGGCCTTTGGGTGGATTACCAGGCCAGCTTTTCCGTCGATCTGGATAGCGGGGCCTCGGACCTGGACCACAACCTCAAGCTGAAATACACCCTGCCCCTCTTCCTGCAGAATTGAGCGTCCCGGCAGGAAAGGCACTTGACAAAAAGGGGGGAATTCTGGCATGGTTTCTTAAAACACGGAGATTGCGGCTGGACATGCAGGCCAGAGAATGAATCGCAAAGGAATCAACACTATGCCTGACATAAAGATAAGCATCGTCAAGGAAGCGAATCCGGAAGCCATTCTGGCTCTCTACCGGCATCCCGGTTGGTGGCAGACCGACGAGAATCCGGAGTACCTTGCCACAGTCGCAAAGATTATGGCGGACACCTACTGCTTTGTGATCGCGGAAGACAAAGAGGAGATCGTCGGAATGGGGCGCGCCATCAGCGACGGGGTCAGCGACGCCTATATCCAGGATGTCGTTGTGCATAGCGATTACCGGGGCAGGGGTATCGGCAAGGCAATCATTGGCAAGTTGCTGGAAAAACTCAAGGCCGACCAGATCCAGTGGATCGGTCTGATCTCCGAGCCTGGCTACGAAAGGTTTTACGAATCCCTGGGCTTTGCCCGGATGGAGGGTTACACGCCCTTCCTGCTCAAACAGGACTGACGCGTCGGACATGCTGAACCTCAAATCCCTCGGTCCGGCCGACATTCCCATCCTGCGCGAGTATCTGGTCAAACATCCACGCCAGGCCTGCGATTATTCCATCTGCAATCTGATGACCTGGGGCCGCATTTACAACAACCAATACGCCATCTGGCGCGATCATCTGATCCTGGTCAATCCCAAATATGACTATGTCTTTTATCCCGTCGGGCCGGGATTAAGCTCAGCCGAATTGCTTGAATTGATCGACATCTACCGGAGTACCGGTCCCGAGGCGGAACTGATCCTGATCCCGGAGGATTGGGAAACCACCAATCCGGACCTGGGGGATTACTTCCAGATCGAGCATATCCGGGATTGGGACGACTATGTCTACGCGGTCGAGAGCATGGTGAACCTGAGCGGCAAAAAGCTGGCCAAGAAGAAAAACCTGATCTCCCAGTTCGTGCGAAATTATCCGGATTACACCGTGCTGCCCATCACGCCTGCCAAGCTCGATGTGATCAGGCGCTTCACGCAAAAATGGCAAAGGGAGCGCAACGTGGAGGGGATCTATCTGAACACCGAATTCCAGGCCATCTGCAACACCCTGGAGCTTTGGGACCAGATCCCCGTGGATGGGCTCTTGATCTGCCACCACAACCTGATCTCGGCCTACGCGATCTTCAGCGAGATTACTACCGACATGGTGAACATCCATTTTGAAAAATTCGATCCGGACATGAAAGGCAGCGCCCAGATCATCAATTGGGAGACGGCCAGGCGCTTGCGGGGCAGATACAAATGGATCAACCGCGAGCAGGACATGGGCCTGGAGGGCCTGAGGCAGGCTAAAAGCAGCTACGCGCCTGATTTCATGGTCAAATTCATCGTCGGCAGGCCCCTATAGACCAGTCCGATGGTAGAGCAGCATGCCAATGCAGCTGGAAAGCAGTGAATCAGCTTCGGCAAGCTGCTCAATGGCTTGCTAAGCCACGGACTTGGCCAGAATGGTTTTACTCAGTGCGAGGCTGATCAGGTAAAAGAGGAATTCCAGAACCACGATGTTGGCGCCGGTGGGCAGATTAAGCCACCAGGAGAGGGCGAATCCACCAACAGCGGCCAGAATGGCGATCAGAGCGCTGGCCAGGACGGCATGGTCCAGCCTTTTCACCAGATTGAAGGCAGTTGCGGCAGGCAGGATCAGTTGGGCACTCACCAGGATGATCCCCGCGGAGCGCAGGGTTATGACGATGTTGGCAGCCAGCAGGATCATGAAGAGGCGGTTGACCATATTGGCCGGCAGCCTGTAAAACTGCGCCATTTCCGCGTTGTATGAGAGATAGAAGAGTTCCTTGTAGAGCAGGAAGATGAAGGCCAGATTCACCACCAGCAAGATCCCCAGGTGCCAGAGGTCGGAAATTGTGACCATCAACACATTACCGAAGAGATAACTGGCCAGGTCGAAGCTATAGCTCTGTTTCAGGGAGATGAGGATGATGCCCAGGGCCATGGAAACGCTGAGGAAGATGGTGATGGTATTGGCTTCCTCCAATTTGTGCCTGCGGGCCAGCCAGGAGATGGCCAGGCTGACGGCGACCACGAAGAGCAGGGTGGTGAGCTGCAGGTTCAGGCTGAACAGCAGGGCTATGGCGATTCCCGCAAACGCGATGTGGGAAAGCGCTTCGCCCATGTAGGAAATGCGGCGCAGGGTCACAAACGGCGAAAACAATGCCAGGGATACCGAAGACAGGACGGCTGCCAGCAGCGCATGGACCAGAAAAGCGTATAGCATCGTCAATAGTCCTTCATGATCACGCGCACGTCCTGGCCGAAGGTTTTGTGGATGATCTCGGCATTTACCAGTTCGGTTTGGCTGTGGCAGTGCAGGCGCCGGTTCAGGCAAACCAGAAAACTGCAGTAATCGGTGAGGGTGTTCAGGTCGTGGGAGATAGTGATGATGGTCTTTCCGGCCTTGTTCAGTTCTCTGAGCAAGGTGAAGAAGCTTTGTACGCCGGGCAGATCGACCGAGGCTTCAGGTTCGTCCAGGATCAGGTATTTGCTGTCTGAGACCAAAGCGCGGGCCAGGAAAACACGCCGCAATTCACCTCCGGAGAGGCATCCGATGAATTTTCCGGCCAGATAGGCTGTTTGGGTGGTTTCCAGGGCCTGGAGCGCGCGTTTGCGGTGCTGGGGCCTGAATCTGGCTCCCACAGGGAGTTCACCCGCCAGGCCCATTAAAACGAGGTCCAAAGCCCGGGCCGGAAACCGACGGTCAAAATCCTCGCGTTGGGGCAGGTATCCGATCGGATTCTTTTTCAACCAGTCCAGATGGGGGATCCCATCGATCTGTATCGTTCCTCCTTGCAGGGGAAGAAACCCCAGGATCAGCTTGATCAGGGTGGATTTTCCAGCGCCGTTGGGACCGATGATGGCCACAAACTCGCCATCGGTCAGCTCAAGGTTGATGTCCTCAAGGACAGGCATTGAGTTTATACAATGGGAAAGGCCACTGATCCTGATCATCTTTGCTGTGCCTCATTGCCAGCTGAGTTTCATGCCCTCCCAGTTGTTGAGGATGACGTCCATGATGGTTTTGGGTTTGAAGGAGTAGCCCAAAGGATCGAGCTCGATGATCTCCAGGCCAAATTCATCGGCCAGAACTGTCGCGGATTTGCGGTCCATCTGTGGTTCAACGAAGATGGCTTGGAGGCCGTGTTCCCGGATCAGGTCGCCGATGCGGGAAAGTTCCCTGGGAGTAGGTTCGTTTCCCGGAGAGCTTTGCACGCTGCCCAGATACTCGAGGTCATAATCGTTCTGGAAATGGTGAAAGCTATCGTGGAACGTAATCATGGGCGTCTTGGCAAAGGTGTCGCGTTCCTGCCTGATGCGGGCATCCAAGGCGGCAAGCTGGGAGATGATGTCAACGCTGTTGTTGGCGATGGTGTCTTTGTGTTCGGGAAAAGCAGTTTGCAGACGGTCGTTCAGCATGATCACAAGCTGTTGGAGTCGGCGCGGGGAAAGCCAGACGTGTGGATTCAGCTCAGCATCGGCTTGCCCGGGCGGGGTCCTGAGCATGTCCTCCACCCGCAGGAGCTTGTCCTCGACCGATTCCAAAGCCTGGCGCAGATTGGTTTCCAGGCCATACCCGTTAACCAGCACCAGTTCGGCTGACTGTAGCTCTTTGAGTTCCCTGGGCTTGGGACTGAAAGTATGAGGCGAAGCGTTTGCCGGGATGAGGGTTTGCACCCTGATATCCTGGCCCACGATCTGCCTGACGAGCAACTCGTAGGGATGGATCGAGACCACGATCAGCTTTTTGTCCTCGCCAGCTTTCTTTCCGCAGGCAAATAGGGACAGCAGCAGCCCCAGAACAAGTATCACTATTATCAAGCGGTGCATCTGGCTATTCCATTTCGCGCAGGAGTTGGGTAAGCAACCGCACGCCGACCCCGGTCGCGCCATAGGCGTTAATCCCGCTTTCCTTGTCTTTCAGAGCGGTTCCGGCGATATCCAGATGGAGCCAGGGCTTGCCTTCCACAAATTCCTGCAGGAACAGGCCCGCCGTGATCGCTCCGGCAAAGGGACCCCCGGTGTTCTTCAGGTCGGCGATCTCGGATTTGAGCAGTTCCTTGTAGCCTTCGTGGGCAGGGAGTTGCCAGATCCTCTCTCCGGTCAATTCTGATGCGAGTTGCAGCTTTTCCAGCAGGGAATCGTTATTGGTGAGCACGGTTGTGATCTGGTTACCCAAGGCCCCGACGGCCGCTCCGGTGAGGGTGGCGATGTCGATCACTTTGTTCACGTGGCCGCGGTTGATGGCATAATGGATGGCGTCGATCAGGGTCAGTCGGCCCTCGGCGTCGGTGTTGATGACCTCGATGGTTTTGCCGGCCATGCTGCGGATGATGTCTCCGGCCCGGTAGGCTTCGCCGGAGATCATGTTTTCGCAAGCCGCGATCACGCCCAGCACGTTCACCCGGAGCTTGAGGGTCGATATGGCGGCCATGGTCCCGATCACAGCGGCCGCGCCGGCCATGTCGTTCTTCATGTTGACCATGCCTTGAGGCGTTTTGATGCAGTAGCCGCCGCTATCGTAGGTGAGTCCTTTGCCGATGAGGCCGATGGTTTTGGCCTTGGGTTCTGGATTGCCGTGATAGGACATCAGGATCAGGCGGGGTTCGTGCTTTGAGCCTTTGGCAACCGCGATCAAGGCTTCCATCTTGATCCGCTTCAGTTTGTCCTGGCCGAAAACCTCGATGGAGAAGCCGTATTGCAAAGCGGCTTTTTTGGCTGCATCGGCCAGCGTTTCGGGATAGATCACGTTGGCGGGCTCGTTCACCAGGTCACGGGCCAGATTGGTGGCTTCTGCATAGATCCTGCCTTCCAAAATCCCGCGGTTGACATGGCGCGTGGATTTGACGTTCAGAGCCAGATGCAGGGACTGCAGGCCTTGATTCTTATCCGCGCTGAGATACTTGTCGAACTTATAATCCACGAGCAGGGCGGCCTCGGCCAGAATGTGGCCGAAATTCACCTCGCCCACGGGATTGGTGAAGCCGGGGAAGAGAAAAACCTCTTTGGACCCCAGTTTCATCGCGCTCCGGATTACCCGGGCAAACAGATGGCGCAGCTTTTCCCCATCCAGTTCGTGAGTGTTGCCCACCCCGCAGAGGATGATGTTGCAGCGGTGTTTCTGGTGAATGATGGAGAAGTTTTTGACGGAGTCGTAATCAAAGGCGTAATCGTCCTGTTTGACGACCACCGCTATGGCGTTCTTTATATATTCGGGGAGGCTTTCAACGCTGTGAAAATCCCCTTTGTCACCGTGCATGACGATCACGGTGTCCATGTGTTCGGTTGGCTTGCGCAGCAAGTCGATCTTCATGTTTCTTATCTCCTTGTATCTATCTCATTTGCTAAAAATCTTCGCTCAAGCTGAGGTAATAGGTGGGTTTGGAGCTGGAGGCCAGGTCGGTGAGCCAGGCAATGTCGAAGCGCAGGATCACGTAGCCCAGATTCAGCCTGGGACCGAAGCCATAGCTCATGTAAAGGTCTTCCAGTTTGCCGTTGCGGACGCCCCGGAAGCGGTCAAAATCGTCAAACACCGTCCCAATGTCGGTAAACAGGCTGCCCCTGATGTTGGGAATTGTCAAAGGCACGGGGAAGGCCATGCTGATGTATTCAAAGAAGGGAAAACGCAGTTCAGCGCTGGCCACGGCTTTCTTTTCGCCGCTCAGGTCGCCCTCATAGGCCCGCACCCCGTTGTATCCATAAAGGTTGAAGCGCTGGGGATCGTCACCCAGGCTGATGCCCGCGATGGTGCGCAGCGCGACGGCATAGCGCTTGCTGAACAGGGTGTAGCTGCGCCAATCCAGGTAATTGGTCACATACTCGACATTTCCGTCGGCCAGGGTGGTGCTCAGGTTGTAGAGGGCGCGCCAGCCCAGCAGCGGCCCGGTTGAGCCATACAGGGAATTGTCATGCACCAGGGTTAGGCCGGGCGTGTAGACTATGTCCTGTTCCTTTTTTTCCGGACCCCAACTGCCGATGCTTGGGGTTGCCCAATTCCATTCTGACAGGTACTGGCCCCGCTGATAGAGCATATGGTCCAGCTCCAGGCGGAGAAAGCGGCTGAAGGGATAGCGGGTCAGTAAGTAAAGCCCAGTCTGCCTTTCCCGATAGCGATAGTAGTCATCGAGCCCCGGTTGGTAACGGCGGAAGTAGAATTCCTGGTTGAGGTTGAACAAGCCCACGCCATAGTCCATCCTCTGCTTCAAATACAAATAGGTGAGCAGGAGGTTGGAGTCCTCCAGTTTGCCGGCCACTCCGGCGTTGATGCCGATGCCGTGGTTGCCCATCATGTCGCTCAGGCTCAGTTCCACATAGCCGATCGTGCCCACATAGGATGAATAGGCCAGGCCGCCCCAGAGGCTGTCCAGAGCGAATTTGGTCTTGTAGGGTTTGACGGTCGGGATGGTCTCGATCGTGGTGGGACGCTCGTCAAAGCTGAAGTCCCGGGTCAAATGGAGAGAATCCTCCCGGGTGAATTCAAAGGAGGGCGCGTCCCCAAATAGCGGACGCCGCAGGTCGTATTGAGTGGCGGGATTGATCCGGCGTGGGATTTGTCTTTCCCGCTTGCCGAAATAATGCAGTTGGCTCAGGTCCACGTTGTCCATCAGATCGCCCTCAGACTCATGGACAATGGCTTCGGGATACTCGGCGAAAATCAGGCTGTCCCTGGGCCCGGGGGTGAAATAGATGTTCCAGGCCTGGTCAAAGTAGTTCGAGAGGAGGAAGTTCCTGCCGTCGGGAGAAAGGTCCGCGGAATAGACCCCGGAGAGGAAATTGGTGACCTTTGTCTTGCCGCCGCCGCTTTGGTCCAGGGCGTAAAGATTGCTCACGCCTTCCTCGGATGTGATGTAGTAGAGCAGGTTGCCGGCGCTGTCGAGCATTGGAAAGCCGCAATCCTGGTGTTCGAAAGTGTGCTGGCGCATGAGGCCGCTGGCCAGTTCCAGGCTGAAGATGTCGCTATGGAGGTGGGCGAAAAACCCCTTGCGCTCGCTATCCCGGTTCTGGCTGCGTTCCGAGGAGAAGACGATGCTTGTGCCGTCTGGAGCGAAACGCGGCTGGGCCTCGTTGTAAAGGTCATCCGTGAGTTGCGTCAGAACCCCACTCTCCAGGCCGTAGAGATAGAGATCGCACTGCATGCTTTTTTGTCCGGCGAAGACGATGCTCTTGCCATCCGGAGCGACATCGAGCTCATAGATGGCGTCAAAATCCTTTAGATCGAGCGTTTGCACGATCTTCTCCCGATCAACGTCGAGGATGTGGATGCGGTCGCCGTTGGCAGTTTTGGCGGCAAAGGCGATTCTGCGGTTATCGGGAAACCAGCTCAGATTGGAGCGGAAATAGTAGAATTCCTCGACCCGTCCGGTCGCTTCGCCCATGAGTATGCGTTTTGGCTGGGAAAGTCCGTGGAATCCGGCCATCCAGATGCTGTAGCGGGCGCCCGCGCTGCTGTAATAGACGTAGCGGTCGCCATTGGGGGAAAAGCGCGGCACGAAGTTGAAGTAGGAGCCGTCCTTTTCGCTGTCGGTCCTCTGTTCCATGTTCTCGCCGGGGATCGCGTGGCTGTTGATGAGGGGAAAGTAGTCCCGTTTCAGTTGGTAGCGCCAGCGAGATTCCAGATCCTCAAATTCCATGCCAAAGACCTTTTTGGTTGCGTTGTCCAGTATCTTCAGCGACCGCAGGGCAAAGAAGTATTCGGAGACCTTTTCGCGCCCGTAGGTGTTGGCGATGTAGGTCAGGAAGCTTTCTCCGAGGCGATAGGCGTAGTATCCTCCAAGGTTTTCCAGCTTGGGTAGCTTGTCGTTGACCACCATGTCCAGGATGAACATGTTATTGTAGTCGTCCTCGCCGCCCAGGGAAAGGAATTCCGGCAGGCCCTCGGAAAACCAGAAGGGAAAGGAAACAGGGCGCAATGTGTACAAAGACCCGGAGGGATTTTTGTCCAGGGCGTTGATATAGGCGTGGGTCAATTCGTGGACCAGCAGTTTTTCCAGATTGGCATAGCTGCCGTCAAAGGGGATCACGACCCGGTTGCGCAGGCTTTCAGTGAAGCCGCCGACCCCTTCCGAGAGGAGCGGATAGATGATGTTTGTATTCTGAAATTCGGTCTTGTTGCCGTAGAATATGATCGGGATCCGTGACTGGGCCGGAAAGGTCAGGTCGTCGCGCAGGGCGTAGTACGTCTCCTCCGCCATCAGGGCCGCCAGCTTGCCAAACTCGTCCTCGCCCCGGGGGAAATGGATGTCGAAATGCATGGTCTGGAGCATGGACCATTCGCTGGGCCTGGCGTTGACCTTGTTTTGGCCGAAATTGTAGGCTTGGGCGTAACCCGTCAGGGCCAGCAGCAGGATGATGAGGAGAAACCTGATCTTCATGAAAGTTCCTTAAAAGACACTGATCTTGAGATACTTCTTGGGATTCGCCCTGATCTCTTTGACCAGCGTGTCCAGCTCAGCCACAGAATCCAGGAGCCTGACGTAGAGTTCGTCTTCGTTCATCAGCCGGGAAGCCGTGCCGGTTCCGCTGTTGAGGGTTTCCAGGGCCGTTCCCAGCCGGTTTGATACGCTGCGCAGGCTGTCCAGGGTGGCGGAGGCCTTCAGCATGGCCTCCGGCGCAGAATCCAGGACTGAATTGACCTTGTCCCTATTGGCGGCCACTATCTGATTTAGTTGCCCCGTCAGCTCTTCGACCCGGTCCAAGGTTGCCCTGATCTCGCTTTTCACGTCCAAGGCCAGCGCGTCGACCGAACGCGCGGCACTGTCGGCGTTGTCCAGCAAGACCGAGGATTTGTCGATCAAGCCGCCATCCTTGCGCAGGTCCCTGAGCACGGCGTTGATGTCGTCGATGGTGGTGGCGGCCTTGCTCACGATGCTCATCAACCCTGCGGGGGATTCGCCGCTTTGGACCAGGTCCAGGTCGATCATTCCCTCACCCTGCCCCTGTGCTATGTTCAACACCCGGCCGCCCATCAGGCTGCTGTCGCTGATATAGAAGCGCGCGCCTTCCTTGAGCCGGATGGCGCTGTCGATGCTGGCGGTCAGAAGGATGTCCTCGGCCCGGGATTGTATCTTTTTGACCCGGCCGATCTCCATGCCCCGGAAATTCACCTTGTCGCCGATCTCCAGACCCGTCACGTCCTCAAAGCTGATCTTCAGTTCTCTCTGCGCGGTGGTGGAGATCCTGCTGCTCAGCCAAAGATAGCCCAGCACCAGGACTGCAAGCACCACAACCGTGAAGATGCCCACCTTGACCTGGGTCTTGTACATATTGCTGTAAAATCTTTTCACTAAACGCTCCTCAGGTTTTGAGCTGTTTCTTCTCGGCGGCGGGAAAGAGGATGTTGTTCAGGATCAGCCTGTATCCGGGGGAGTTTTTATGCAGGTCCAGGATGGTTTCCGGATCGCCCACCTTGTGCTGGTAATCCTCAGGATCGTGCCCGCCGTAGAAGGTGAAAGTGCCTTTGCCGATGTTGCCGTGCAGATATTTGACCTCGTTCTGGCCCGGCACTTCGGCGAGGATGATCACGCTCTTTTTCACCTTGTCCTTGAAAAAGGAGGTCGTCTGGCCCAGAAAGCCGTTGATGACGTTGACGTGGCATTGGGTGAGCATCGTGGGCACGGGATCGTATTTGGCGGAGAAGTCAAAAAGCTGGAAATAATCGGCTTCAGGGCCCCGCAGCCGCGAATAGTCGCTGGCGTCGATATCGGAAAACTCATATTCAAAAGGATTGGTCTTGAGCGTGAAACCCTCAAAGGCGAAGCAGCGGCTGAAATCCAGCTTGCTCTTGTATTGCGGGTCGATCCCGTCGCCGTCGATCAGGCCGTCCACGATGTCCACCCCGTAAGCCGCCATCGCGATGTCGTAAGTGTCTGTGGCAGCGCACATGGCAAACATGAAGCCGCCGTTTTCCACAAACTCCCGGATCTTTTGGGCCACGGCGTGCTTAAGCTGCCAAACCTTGGCGTAGCCGTGCTTGGCGGCCATCGCTTCGTTCACGCGCACGTCGTTTTGATACCAGGGTGTGTGACGGTAGGCGCCGTAAAACTTGCCAAACTGGCCGGTGAAATCCTCGTGATGCAGATGCAGCCAGTCATAATCGGCCAGCTTGCCCTCCAGGACCTCGTCGTCCCAAAAGCGGTCATAGTCGATCTCAGCATATTCCAGGGCCAGGGTCACGGCGTCGTCCCAAGGCAAAGCATTGGGGGGTATGTAGATGGCGATCTTGGGCTCTTTTTCCAGGACCACCGCCTCCATGTTCGAGCTTTGGATCTCTTCCAGGATCGCGGCCACCTGGCCTGAGGAAACCAGCTCGAAGCGCACTCCGCGGATGTTGCAGAGGGCTGCCAGGCTGCCGGATTCCGGCATCAGGAAGCTCCCGCCCCGGTAGTTGAGCAGCCATTTCACCACGTATTGCTCCTTCAGCGCTTGAAAGGCCACCCCGTACGCCTTCAGATGGTTGCTCTGCGTGGCGTCCATCGGGATCAGCATTTCGCCGCTCAGCAGGGCGCTCAGCAGGACCGCGAGCAGCAGGAGCAGATACTTGGTCCGGATCATCAATTCCATCCTTTGTCTGTCGTTCAAATTCCCATCCAGGCGGGATTCCGCCATTTTGGGAATCTAACAAGCCATAAACCTCCGAACCGCCTTTTGATGTCAAGCTAATTTTCATCAGACCAGCCAGGCACGACCGGATTAATTTGCTTTTTCCGGAGGCGGGATTAAATTGTCCCCAAAAACAACATAGTGGAGTCAACAAATGAAATATACACTGCTTGCAATTATCCTGCTTGCCATCGCGAGCCTGGCTTTCGGGCAGGCCCAGATTGGATCGAAGTTCAGCCTGGACCTGGAAACCGGGGCCGCCTTCTCCGGCTACAACGACCTGCGCATCCCCAACGCCCCAGAAGATAACAGCACCATGTTTTCCTTCACCGACGACCTGAGCTCCAAAACCGTGATGTATGGCCGCGCCAACCTGCATTACAAGATCACCCCCCGCCACCAGGTCTCACTGCTGGCCGCTCCGCTCACCATCCGGCCCACCGGCACCCTGGATTACAACGTCGAATTCATGGGCGAGACCTTCACCGCCGGGAAAAAGATCGATGCCGTCTACCGCTTCAACAGCTTCAGGCTTCAATATCTCTACCGCTTCAAAAACCAGAACATCGGCATCCGTGCCATAGGCCTCTCCGGCAAGGTCCGCGACGCCGTGATCTCGCTGGAAAACGAGGATGGCTACGCGGAAAAGACCGACCTCGGCTTCGTGCCCCTGATCGGCTTTGAGTTCGGCTACGACTTCACCAACGAGCTTTCCGTGATCCTCAAAGGCGAAGCACTGGCTTCACCCTTCGGCCGCGCGGAAGACGTTTTGCTGGCTTTCAATTACGATTTTAACGACCGCTACGGGCTCTATCTGGGCTATCGCTTCCTCGAAGGAGGATCGGACATCGACGAGGTCTACACCTTTGCCAATGTGAACTATGCCGCGATCGGCACCAGGATCAGGTTCTAAGCCCACTCAGAGTCTCAATTCATCGGAACGCCGGCTAACCCCGGCGTTCCTTTTTTGTAATAACCATACCGCCCCCCTTATCAATACGGTGTCAATACGGACTCAATACGGACTTTGTCCGTATTGAGTCCGTATTGACACCGTATTGATAAGGGGAGCCAGGTATAGGACTCCAGGGCAATAATAAGGGATAAACGTATATAAGCCAGAGGATTATGAAGTGTAGAAGGCTTTAGGGTAGAGGGATGGCGAAAGTTTCGAAGACCTGGCCATCCAGGCCGTAGGCCGCGCAGTTGAGGGAGCTTCCGTCTCTGGAAAGGATCATATAGTGGTGATCGACACGAAGCATCCTGCTCTGTTGAATTAGTTTATGCTTGGTGAGCAAATTGCCGCCCGCACCGCCGGAAATGACATAGGTGATCCCGGCATGCTCCAGGCGCTCGTAGTTGTGGTGGTGTCCGGAAAAGACAGCCACCACGCCGTAAGACTCGAACAGGGCCGGCAGGAAGAGGTCCAGTTCAGCTTCGCCGGGTTTGTATCCGCTGCTGAAGACAGGATAATGGAGCAGCACGATGCGGGGCAGCGGGGGTCCGGCTTCAAGGGTCTGGCGCAGCCAGTTGTACTGATCTGAGCGGGGTTTGAGGTCCAAGTTGCTGTCCAGGATGATGAACAGCAGGCTGTCGTGTTCGACCGTGTACCAGGTTTTGCCGTCCAGGGCGGGAAAATTGTCCAGGAAAAGGTCCCGGGAGCGGTCGTGGTTGCCCCGGGCCGGCCACAGCGGGCAAATATGGACCAGAGGATCCTCGATGGCGAAGAAAGCGTCGTAGTGCCTCTGTTGGGAGCCCCGGGAGGTCAGATCGCCCAGATGGAAAACGACCTCGGGTTCGTGCCCCAGGACGGAGCTGACGATCCGGGCATGGACTTTGGCGTTGGTCTGGGTGTCTCCGTAAACGGCGATGTCGGCGCTGAGACTGGGACACAGCCAGGAAAAGAAGAACAGCGCCAGGAGCAGGAGGAGCTTCCGGCGAGCGTCGCGGATTGAGGGTTTTATGAGGAAAATCTTCATTGCGTGAGGCTTTGGTAATCCGCGCTGAAGAGCTTGAGGTCCTCCCAGGCGGGGCGTTTCCAGTGGGGGTTTCTGAGCAGGGCGGCGGGGTGGTAGGAAACGTAGGTCTTGATGCCCTGGAAAAGATGGGTTGTCTCGCGCAGCCTCTGCATGCTCAGGTTGCTTTGCAGGAGGGTTTGGGCGGCCACGAGGCCCAGCATGAGGATGAGCCGGGGCTGGATGATCTGGATCTGTTCCAGCAGATAGGGCAGGCAGGCCTCGCGTTCTGAGCTTTCCGGATTGCGGTTGTTGGGAGGGCGGCATTTGACGATGTTGCAGATATAGACGTCTTCGCGGGTGAGGTTGATGGCCTTGAGCATATCGGTGAGCAGTTTACCGGCTGGCCCCACAAATGGCCTGCCAGTGAGGTTTTCCTGCTCTCCCGGCCCTTCGCCGATGAGCATGGCGATGGCTTCCGGATTGCCATCTCCGTAGACCAGCTTGATCCGCCCTTCATGCAGGCCGCACTTTTGGCAGCCCGCGTATTGGGCGCTGAGCTGATCGAGGATCCCGGCTTTGGGGCTTTGGCTTTTGAAGATCTCCCGGATGCCAAAGTTTTGAAGCAGCTCCAGATGCTGCTGCAGCGCGCGGCGGGTCATATTACCCCGGATCAGTCTTCGTCTTCGTCAACCTCGTCGTCGCCGAGGTCGAGTTCTTCCTCGTCGTCGTCATCCGGATAGCTGTCCAGATTTTCGTGCACGAGCTCTTCGATGTGGTCCTTGGAGTCGTCGATGGTTTCCTCGCCCAGTTCGGAATCATCATCCGGGAAAGGAGAATTGGCCTGGGCCATGGCGATGTTTGCCTCTTCGATCTCGGCAAAGTAGTCCGGGACCTCGTTTTCGGCCACGTGGTTGATCGAGATGACGGCGATCTTTTCCGGCAGGCGCTGTTTGACATAGGTGGGAAGCTGGCTGATACGCTGGGCCTCAAGCTTGGAAAGCAGGCAGAAGAGGTAGTTCATATCAGTCTTCTCGAGAAAGCTTTCGATCTTTTCGTTGATCATTGTCTACTCCTGGTTCAGGAAGCCCTGGACGGGCTCCAGATAACGGCTGACGCGGTTTTCCTCCGCTCTCACGATGGCCAGCACATCCTGCACGGCGGTGGCCAGGCCGTCATTGACAACCAGGTAATCGTAGGCAGGGATGTATTTCAGCTCGTCACGGGCGATGGTCAGCCGCTTTTGGATCTCCTCCGCGGAATCGGTCTCGCGCTTGACCAGACGGTCGCGCAGAACCTCCATGGAGGGCGGAATGATGAATATCTTCACATAGGGTATGGCTGTGGCGCTGATCTGGGCCGCGCCCTGGACGTCGATGTCCATGATCACGTGGTGGCCTGCCTCCAGGCGACTCTGGATGAAGCTGATGGAGGTTCCGTACCAGCGGCCGAAAACCTGGGCGGTTTCCAGAAAATCGCCGGCTTCGCGGCGCTGCAAAAACTCGCCCTCATCCACAAAATGGTAGTGCCTGCCGTTCTCTTCCTTGCCCCGGGGCGCGCGGGTGGTGTAGGAAACCGAATAGTCGATGTCTTCCGCGGCCTTGAGGACCTGGTTGAGAATGGTGCTCTTGCCTCCTCCGGACGGGGCCGAAAGGATGATGAGGAAGTTTTTGTTTTTGGCTATCACCGCGGATCGCTTAGGATTCGGTCAGTTTGCCGTATTCCAAGGGGCTGAGCAGGTTTTCCAGTTCGTCGGGGTTGCTGAGGCGCACCTTGTAGAGCCAGCCCTCTTCATAGGGGGATTTGTTGATCAGATCGGGGCTTTCCTCAGCTTCGAGGTTTTTTTCTTCGACCTTGCCGCTGACGGGGCTGTTCAGGTCTTCTGCGGATTTGACTGCTTCGATGGTGCCGCAGGGCTCGTTGGCGGAAACCTTTGCGCCCACCTCAGGCAGCTCCAGAAAAACGATCTCTCCCAGTTCGTGCTGGGCAAAATCCGTGATGCCGACAGTGGCGAGGTCATCCGCCACGCGCACCCATTCATGGCTTTCAGTGTAGTATAAGTTATCGGGAACCAGCATGTTATCCTCCATGACTCAGGTATTTGTGATATTTAGGCCAAGTCTTGGCAGGGCGTTTTTGTGTCAAGGATAAGTTCTGCATTCCAATCCGGGCAAGGCTTCACAATCCCAGGATCAGCGCCACGAGCTCTTCGCCTTCCTTGTTTTGGCTGTAACGCACGCCGAGGTTGAGGGAGAAATTGTACAAGAGCGAAAATTCGGCGATCAGCTCGGCGCCGTAGGAATAGCGGACGTTGCTGTCAACCTTGTCTCCGGGGAAGGCATGGTCGTAGAAGAGGCCGAGGTTTACATCCTCGATGTAGATGTTGGGGTTCCAGATCCCATCGCGGATCTTGAGGATGGGGGCATACCAGGAATTGCTGAGCTGCACGCCTCTGGTCTGGTTCCAATCGCTTTCGTAGCCGCGCATTGGGGCAAAAACCTCATCCGGGTCCGCCTTGGGATCATGGGCGGCAAACACGCTGTGGCGGAATTCCGTGGAGAGCGGGGCTTTCCAGCGCAGGTTGGCCAGGCCCTGCCAGCCCAGGCGGTCTTTATCTGTCTCGATCAGCAGGGAGTTTTTGGTCTGGAGCCGGGCTCCCCGGGCGGCGAAGTTCAGCCCCACGAAGGGATCCCAAACCTGGCGGGCCATATTCTCCGAAGCCGTGAAGCCAAAACCAGCCCTAGCTTCCGTTAGCCCGTAATTCTGCCTGCGCAGCAGGGGAACGTATTGTACGGATTTGAGGGACTTTCCATCCAGGTCGGAGTATTCCAGCGTGTGCTTGACCGGGCTGAAGAAGTTGTTCTCCAGGCCCAGATTGAAGCCCCAGTCTTCATTTTTCACGTCATACAGCACCGTCGCGTACCACATCGGGAAATCGCCGACCACGTCCGTGCCAGCCATCTGGACGCCCACGATCAGCTCGTCAAGTTCTCCGTCCCCGTTCTTGTCCGTGGCGTCGATATAGGGAAAGCGGTACAGCCGCGGCCAGAGCATGTGGCCGATGTTTTTGGCGTAGGAACCGGCTTGGATGGGGTATTTGTTCAACACCCGGCTGCTGCTGGCGCTGAGCCGGGTGTAGGAGGGGCCAGCGGTTTTGGCCTGAGGAAGGGAAAAACTCTGGAGCTTGAGTGGATCCTGATAGACGTCGTAGCCCTGGGCATTGATGGAGAGGAAATAGGTCTTGCCGCGGACCTCGACCGCGTCCTTGATCTCGGAAAAACCAGCCAGCCTCTGGATCTCCCCGCTGTCCAGCTTGTAGATATAGGCCCCGTTCTTTCCGTCATAGACAGCGTTGAAGGCCAGATCGTTGCCCCCGACCCAGGAGACTGTTTCCAAACTGGCTGTGTTGACCAGAGGGGTGAGGGCCAGAGTGTTCAGGTTGAGTTCATAGATGCTGTTGTTTTGCCAGAACCTGCGCGCGGTGACGAAGATCCGGCCCTGGCTGGCGTGGATCGTGCCGACCAGGTGGTCCAGGGTGCCGCGCAAAGTCTTTCTGGGCGCGGATCCCGAGATCTCATAAAGCTTGGTGTTTTGGTGGGTCTCATCATCCTCGGCCACCAGGAAACGGTTTCCCCCCAGGTGGCAAAAAGCCCGGATCGGCCCGGCAAAGAGCTTTTTCCGGTTTCCTCTGGACAGGTCCTGAACCCAGACCTCGGTGATGATTCCCAGGCCGTCGAAATCGTTGTTGGCATAGCCTGGTTTGAACTCAGAGCGGCTGTAATAGAGCTTGTTTCCGGAGATCTGGTAGCCGGCGGTGAAATCCGAGCCTTGTTCAATGACGACTTCTGCGCTGGCCTTGGCGCTGAGGCCGTTTAACCGCATCAGCCGGTAGCTGGAAAAGCCACTGGAGGGGCCGGTCTTGGCGGTCTTGCGCTGGATGTAGTAAAGCGCGCCGTTGTGATGGGTGAGGCCTTTCTTGGTCCAGCCGTCTTCGGTGAGCTTCTGTTTGGGCAGGGGGGTTGATCTGTCGATGGTTTGAGCCTGCCAGTCGGACCAGAGTTCGCTGACGCTTTTACCAAAGGCGGTTTTGTAGGACCTATCCAGTGAAAGCGAGGAGGAGAGAGGGTTCAGATAGGAGGTGAGGGAAGCCGAGGTTTCGCCATAGAGGACGGCAAATTTATCCTCGCCGTAGGTATCGGACAGATATTGATGGAAGCTGGAGCCATAGACGTAATAGTTGCCCAGGGGGTCGCTATGGCTGTAATAACAAGCCTTTCCGGGTGAGGGGAGCCTGCCTTCGCGGGCCAGGGCATTGATGATGGCCGGATAGGTCCCGGAATTCAGTCTGCCCGTGTATTCCGAGAGCTGTGATTCCCCGTAAACAGTGATCCCCTCAGTCATCCACATCGGCTGGTAGAGATTGGGATAGAGGATGTTGCCGAACAGGGCGCGCAGCAAAGCCGGCTCTCCGGAAGTGCGGGTCATCTGGGCCATGTGGATGTATTCATGCACCCCCACGAACTGCCACCAATCCTCTCCCAGAGCGAGTTCGCCCGAGGATGGGGGATAGGCGAAGAGGCCCATTTTGGCGCCCACCGGGTTGGCATAGCCGTTGACCATGATCCCCATGTCGGAAAGGACGACGGGAACCCTGGCGGGCCTGTGCCCGGTCAGGCTTTCCACGTAGGGGCGGCTGAATTCCAGGGCCTGGAGGATGTTCTTGGCCTCGGTTTCCCAGCCCTTGCGGAAATAGACCTCAAAATCGGGAGTGGACAGAGTAGTGTAGTTCGCCCAGGCGCTCAGCAGCAGCGGCGCCATAACCATAAGCAGGGCAAGCGTTTGCTTCATCATAGGCCGGATGATCCTCCTGAAGATCTGATTTTTTACAATGCTAAAAGCAACCATATTGCTGTCAAGGACAAAGAGCAAGGCGCCGTCCACCAAGCCCACGGTTTTACATCTGCCTTTCCGGGCGAAATAGTGCTTGACCAAAAGCGGCCTCAGCCCCATATTGCTTAAAACAGACATCCACAGGTTTGAAGAGATGATAAACAACAGCTGTAAAAGGATCCTGGCGATCCAGGACCTGAGCGGATTCGGCCACACCTCGCTGCTGGCGGAGATCCCCATCATGTACCGTCTTGGGATCAGGGTTTGCGTCCTGCCCACGGCGATCCTTTCCGCCAACACGGATTATCCGGACGCCCATTGGGTGGACATGGATCCCCATCTGGAGCGGCTCGCAGGCCACTGGAAGGACCTGGGCCTGCGCTTCAGCGCCATCCACAGCGGCTTTCTCTCCTCGGCGCGGCAGGCCGGCCGGATCGCCGGGATCATCGACCAACTCCGGGATGAGGGCACTTTCGTGCTGGTGGACCCGGTTATGGGAGATGGCGGAAAGCTGTATTCCTGCTTTGACGCGGGCATTGTTCGCGCCATGCGCGAACTGGTGGGCAAGGCGGACCTGATCACCCCGAATTATTCCGAAGCGGCCTGGCTGGCGGGGGCAGACCCCTCAGCCGGTTTCGATGATGCGACCTTCCTGGATTGGTGCCGCAGGATAAGCGCCCTGGGGCCCAGGCAGATAGTCGTCACATCTGTGCCGGGAGATGATCCCGGACGTTTGGAGGTGCGCTATTTCAATTCCGGCGACGGGACCCTGAAAAGCTATCCCTACATCATCCGCGGCGGAACCTATCCGGGAGCCGGAGATTGTTTTGCCGCCTTCGTTCTGGCCGGAGTTGTCAACGGTTATGAGCTGACCGATTCGATCCGCGCTGCGGTGGAGATCATGTCCCTGGCGACAGGGTTGGAGCCCTCCCTGGGCCACGACTGGAGGGAAGGCATCGAACTGGAGCAGGTGTTGGATTTGGATTTGGAGATCTATTACAGGATCTGAGGGAACAACCGTTTAAGGTGGTCATGATAAAGATATGAGCCCCGGAGGGGCGACAGATCATAGCGTTGGGCGCGTCAGCCCCACGTATTGGAAGTGGAAAGAGAGCCGAAAAGATTATTGAGTCCCGGAGGCCGCGATAGATCTTATCCCGAAACGTTTATTTTTCCTTTACTGGCCAGCTTTCAAGCTATTTTCCCGCCGGTTTCCATCCCCTATGGCTCCCCTTATCAATACGGTGTCAATACGGACTCATTACGGACAAAGTCCGTAATGAGTCCGTATTGACACCGTAATGATAAGGAGGGCGGTGAACATTGGAGAATGAGGAAAAAACCGGCCCCGCCTTCCTCATGCCAAAGCACGGGTGGGACGGGGCCGGTCATGCCCAAGGGGCTTTAAGTTATCAGTTCTTCCGGACGGGCGGATTGCTTACCGCAACCACCCTGTAGAAGGCTTTTCCGGAAACCTGGGTGTCCTCGTAAGAGGTCAGGGTGGTGGAATCCAAGTAGACAAAGGTGCCGTAGGGATCGGCTGACCGGTAGATGTGGTATTCGGTGGCGCCTGTCACGCTGCTCCATTGGATTGTTACTCCTGTTGCGGAACTCGTGATGCCCGTTATCTCCGGAACCGGAATGGTGGTGGGGATCACGGTGACGATCACTGTGTCCGAAGCTTCGTCAATGCCGTCGCTGACGGTGAAAGTGAGCGTTTCCGTTCCGCTCCAGCCGGGCGTGGCGCTGAAGGTGACGATGAGGTTGTTGATGTCCACCAAGACGTTCGTATTGCCGCTACAGGAGAGGACAAGGGCCTGATTGTTCAGGTCGTTCACGTAGGGATCGAAATCCACGATCAGGGTCCCGCCTTCATCGAAGCTGAATTCATCCGGCAGGACGATGGTGGGCAGGCTGTTATTCACATTCAGGTCAACCTCGACCTCCACTTCCGGATCGTAGGGATCATTGGAATTGATCAGCAGGGTGGTGTGATAAGTTCCAGGAGACATTCCTGACGCGGAAAAAGAGCCCGTAACGGTTTGGCTGCCGCCGGGAGCTATGTTTCCTGAGGTTGGATTGGCGCTAAACCAAACCACCGAGGGCGATTCCGTGATCGAGAAGCTGAGGGTCTGGCCGCCGGTATTGCTGATAACGAAGCTGTCCGTGCTTTCCCCGCCGTAGTCCAGAACGCTGGCCAAGGAGTCGGTATTCAATGAGATGGCCGGGGGAATGATGCCGCTTCCGCTCACCGGGATGCTCACACTGGGGTTGTTGCTGTCGTTGCTGGTGATGGCCAGATTGCCAAGATAGATCGCCACGGCGGTGGGGGCGAAGGTGAGGTTGAAGGTGCTGGTGGCGCCGGCCGCTACATTATAGGCGAGGGTGTTGCGCTGGGATTTGCCGGCCGGGGCTGTTCCGAGGCGAGATTCCGCATCCCTGGCTGCCAAGGCAACGCTGTAGCCAGTTGGGGTGGTGATATTGCCGGTGAGGGGTTCATCGCCGGTATTCTGGATCGTGAACTGCTGCACGGCAGTGGTTCCAACCTCAACAGCGCCAAAGATTATGGAGGTGGGGTTGACCGTGATGTGCGGGCCGGTGCTGATCGGCTGAAAGCCCAGGCGGATGTTGTAGCGCCGGTTGACCAATACGCCGCCGGAAAAGACGTTTGTCTGGTCCGATTCCTCGCTCCAGGCGAATCTGTAGCCCGCGTTCATGGTCGTGTATTGCTGGGTTCCCGAGTAGTCAGACACTGGCAGGGTGCCAAAGGCGGTATCGACCAGGATGTTGTCCGTTCCGTTCCAAATGAAGGGTGTGGTGAAAGACAGCATGTCATAGCCGCCGGCGGTGGGCATGTAGGAAGTATTGGCATAGACGGTTTCCAGAGCATCCGCGGAGTGCCAGATCGATGCATCATTGGCCGTTGTATGTTTCAGGCGGACCAGGAAATTCGGTATGTTCATGGCCGGGGACGCCACAACATTGAATCCCATCTGGGTAAGCAGGGCCGGGCCCGTGATTCCCGCGGCATTCAGTTCCGCCGCGGTGTATACCAGTTGGCCGTGCACACTGCGGTCGGAAATGTTGATCGGCGCGTTTTGGGAAGTGGTGTTCACATTGGTGCCAGAACCCAGCACCACATAGGTGATCAGGCTGGGCGTGGCCGTGGCTGTGTTTGAGGGGCCGGATTCACCGGCGGGATTGGTGTATAGTGTGGTCACGTAATAGGAATAGGTAACTCCGTTGGTCAGGCCGGTATCCTGGTATGAGGTCCCGGTGACCGTGGTGATGGGAGTTCCGTTCCGGTAGATCCTGTAACCGCTGACAGCCCTTTCTGCTGAGCGGGCAAAAAGCTCTTCCTCACGCCCCGCGGCGGCATTCCAGTTCAGGTTGACGAGGGCATAGCCCCCCACCGCGGTCAGGTTCGTGGGCGGATACATGTTCGGAGTGGCGGTCACAGTTTCGCTGGGATCAGATTCACCCTCAGGATATACAGCTTTCAGGTAATAACTGTAAGTGGTGCCATTGGTTACGGCCAAGTCGGTGTAGGAAAGTGAGGTGACCGTCGTAAGCAGCGAAGAATTGCGGAATATTTTATAGCTGGAGGGAACCCCTGAAGCCGGGGCCGACCAAGTCAGAAGCACTGATTGGTGGCTTGCCGTGGCGGCCAGGTCCTGTGGCGGCAGGAGCATGTCATAATCCGGGAAGACCTTGAGCCGGAGATTGGGTAGCAGATTACTGGCTGAAAGGTTGGTGGGGGCGGAATAATCGCTGCGGTTGGCGCGGGCCCGGTTGGTTGGAGTGGTGGTGTAATTCCAGCGGGGGTAATAGCTTATCCACTGTTGATAGCCTTTCACCATCAAGATGGCGAGATTGGATATCCCGTCATAAACGAACATCGGATTCAACTCCACTTCCATCCAGCCTGAGGCCGCATTATTGGGATAGGATCCGCTATAGACCAATGTGTATCCGGCCGTGCTGTAATCCCCAGAAGTGAGGGTCGAGGCGGTGGTGTTTTTCATATAGATGGATACGGCATCGATGGGGTTCATGTCCGTGCCAGAGCCCTTGTAGATTGCCATGGCTTTCAATGTGCCGGCCATGCCGATCTCCGAGGTCAGGTAAATCGCTTCGTGGGCGGAGTAGTTGTAATACCTGTCCAGAGGATAGGTCTGGTTGTTGGTCCCGGTGCCGATGATCACTTCCAGAGGGGCCCCGACTTCCAAGTTCTCCGTGGTAGAAACAGTGACCGGTCCCGCGACCGCGGTGAAGTTCAGATGGACGAGGGTTCCGTTGGTCATGCCGGCTGAGGCGGTAATGTTGAAGCTGAGGACTTCAAAGTCTCCCGCGGCGAGGGCTGGGAAGGTGTCGGAACCGGTGTTGATGGTGATTCCGGGGGTTGAACAGGTCAGGGTGGCGGTTCCCGCCAGGGAGGGTATCTGGCCGATATTGTTCAAGCGGATGGTGAGGTTGGCAGTTTCGCCGGGATCGAGGATACCGTTTTGGTTGCCGCTGGAGTCATACACCATGAGGTCGCTGAAAGCCAGTTCCGCGACATATACCAGGAGAGGGAAATTGTAATTCCAGTTGCCGTCATCTCCAGTGATGTTCAGGGTGAAGATGATTGAGTGGTTGGCTGGGCAGTTTGGCGCTACTGTGACCGCGAAGTTGGTTTGGGGGTAGGCATTGCCCTGGGCGGCGATGAATCCGTAAACCGCGCTGGCGGACGTAATTGTGACATAGGGGTCGCTGGTGCTGAGGACCGCGGCCACGCCGGAGGCATCCACCAGCCCGCGGTTGCCCAGCCGGATGGACAGCTCGGCAGACTCACCGGGCTCCAGATGCTGGTTGGCGTTGGGATCGACGACAGTGACCTGTTCGATCGCGATATAGGGATAATCAGGGATCAGAGACCGGGTGGTGATGAATAGCGCCGATTCATGGCTCAAAGGCGCTGCGGCGGTGGGATATGAGTTATTGAAGGTGTATTCCAGGCCGACAGTCTCGGTGTGGTCTTCGATGCCTATCGTGCAGAAGTTTCCATGGGGATAGGAGTCTCCGGCGCCCAGGTCCACATTGTTGAAGATCTTGTACTGCAGCTTGATCTGGCCGTCGCCGGTGTGGGTGGGGTAAAACACAGGATCGTAGAGGATCGCCTGGAAAGTCTCCAAGCTGCCGTCATAACCGGAGACCATGTTGTTCCACTGCACAATGTAATAGTGGAGGGTGGGGTTGTAATAGGTATAGACGCCGCTTCCAGCGCCGATCTGGAGGTCATCCCAGAATACGGCGATCATGGGGCTGGGGCCACCGGCATCCGGCAAGCGCCAATTGCGCCAGTCCGAATCCGTGGTGGAGCCAAAGGCGATGAAACCATTTGAAGATATGGAGGCCTGGGAGTAAGTAACCCCGTAAAAAGTGAAGGGAAAAGGCAATGTGACGGTCTGGATCGATACCGCGCCCACCTGGTCACCCTCGTCGTGAGAAACTCCGGGATCGGTCAGATTCAGAATGGTCCCGGAACCTCCCTCGGCCGGGGCGATGCCGATCCAATCGTAAACCGGGCATTGGTCGTAGGCGGTGTCGCCTTCGTCAAAGATGAAATAACCATAGGCGTCCTGCCCCAAAGGGTCGGTGACGGTGGTCTGGCCAATCGTGACAGTGAGGCTCAGGATCTCTTCGTAGCCGTCGGCGTTGTACACGCGCAGGGAAAGAGGAATAACCATCCCGTCAACGCAGGTGCTGCGGGCAAACACGGTGAATGTGTCTGTGCTGTTGGTAGCGGAAGATCCCTGGGAGATGCTGTTGAAGAAACCCAGGGTGTCCGGCACCGTAAAGAACATGTCATGCGAACTAAGGATTCCATACACTCCAGGCAGGTCTGCCGAGCCTGTATTGGTGAGGCTGAAGGTCATTTCAAACTGGTCTCCGGGGAAAATGTGATTACCCGTGGAACCGACGAACGAGTAGCTTTGAATTTCCAGTTTTCCGCTGTTTACCACGACAGGCACATAAACCGTCCAATCTCCCGCAGTGCTTTCAACAGACATTTCCAAGACTATCTGATGCTGGTCGGGACAACTGGGATCGATGGTAAAGACAATGGCGTTGAGGTTCAAGCCGGTATCTCCGGGGGCGATGTCGTCATATTCGATCCGGTTGAAACTGATGAGGCCCACATAGGGGTCGTTGCAGGTCACGTCTGCGGTCAGCAGTACGTTTGAGGTAGTCGTGTTTTTCAGGCTAACGTAGAGCTCGATCGTTTCACCTGGATTGGCATAGCCGTCTGAGTTGCCGACGGAGGAACCGTCCTGGTCGTCATCGACGGCCATGTCGTCATAGACCACTCCGCCAACCGTGTTGATGCTTATCGTCTGGGAAGCCGGAATGAAGCCATCTTTATTCACGGTGAGGTTCAAGCTTCCGGAGAGCGTGCCAGGTAATTCCAGCATCGCGAAACCATCCGCGTTGGTGAAAGCCAGGACCTGCAATCCGGAAGTGTTGGTCAGGGAAACGGAAACACCTTCCACGGGCTGATTGATGGAGTTCCTCACAGTAACCCCCATGTTTGCGGTGCCCGCAGCCAGGATGTCCGGAGCTTCGATGCTGAAACTGGAGGGCATTCCGACGTAGACGGCGGCGCTGGGATCGCCCATGATGTTGCAATATCCGGCAAAGTTGTAGGCCTGGGTCGCATTGCTCACTCCGTAAACAGCATTGAGATACAGTTTTCCGTAGAGCATTGCTTCGCCCATGTCCCTCATTCCGAGAGGATAGATGCCGTGGAAGATGCCCACATCCAGGCAATTGTTCATCGGTGTGTGGGTGCTCGAAGTAGCCATGCCTATAGCTGTGACCGCTCCGCCCAGGGTGGCTGCGGAACCGTATCTCACCACTGCTTCGGTCGTGCTGGTTCCACTTCCGAAAGTGCCAGTGCTGCAAGTTATGAACACTGCGTGAAACAACCTGTAGGCGTTGTTCATGGAGCTCATGGTGGAAGGCCAGCCGCTCATGCCGATGTAGCCACGATAGTTGTAAAAGGCCACGCCCTGGTTGATCGCCGCGTTGATCGTGGCCGAACTGGGGCTGGAACCGTAGACCTTGGTATAGGTGTAATCCGGGTTTACATGCAGGGACGTGTCGTAAATGTATTCATTGGTGTAAATGGTCGATATCCCTGAAGAGGCTGAATCTCCCACCAGGACCATTTTGTTCAGCCAACTGGCGGTATCGGGATTCAATTGCTGCTCAAACGAGCTGATCTTGGCCATGTAATTGATCATCTGCTCTGTGGTTTCCACTGAAATGCGGCCGATGATCACGTCGCCCAAGTTGTCCCCGCCGGCCAGCCAGGTGTAATAATAATCTATATAACTGTTGTAGGTAGGGACAGCCATGCTGCCGGTGACGTCACCGATCAGGACAATGTAATCCGGCCGGGTGGCCAGATTGTTGTATTGATTCTGGATATATGTCTTGATGGCGGTGTAGGTGGTCCCGGCCGTGGCGGTGCTTACGGAATTGACAATGAAACCCTTCTGCCTCTTCCAATTCACATATTCATTTACCTTGTTGAGATAGGCCGTATCGCTGTAGTTGCCGTAGATGACCAGCATGCGGGGGCTGCTGTAAGTTAGGGTGCGGTCCGTCATTTGGTCGTAATTGAGGATCAGGCCGCGGTAGATCCTCTCAAAAGCGCTGGAATAGCTTTGCGGGGGAGCGATCTCGTTGAGCGAAGGGCTGCTATTAAAATCGATCCTGATATCCACGTTCTGGCGGACTATGAGCTGCCTGCTGGCCTGATCGTATTGGAAGGGATAGATGTTGAGGCTCACCACCCGGAAATCGCGCAGTACCTGAGGTTCGGAGATGAGGACCTGGTCCGCTGGGTACAGCTCTGATGCGTACCTGCCGTTGTTTCTTTCGGCAGTGAGAGCCGCGTCGAAATCCAGCCTGACCTGGTCGCTGGATTGCGACTCGCTGCCCAGCAGATTGAGAGAAACGCCGCCACTGTAGGGGATCGCGACCATGGTGGCAAAAACGGGCAGGGTTTCCTCTTCATCGATGAAAATATACTGAGCGCCGGCGACGCTTACCTTGTGCAGGGTTTCGCCTCCGCGCTCAACTCTTTCCAGCTTCCACTGGGGCAGATCGAACCTGATCTGGATTCCGTCGCCGGAACTTCTGGTGATGCTGAAGGCGGATTCCGCCTGCAGTGTTTGGGAAAACAGGGACAGGGGAATCAATGCGAGCATGGCTATGGTCAGCCATATTGGATTGACTTTTTTCATACGAGAACCTCAATTGTAGATTGAAAATATTTGCTGAATGCCAAATGAAGCAAGCAGCGGTGCAAAACGTGATTTTTTTTGATCTTGGGCGTGAGGGAAAAATATCAGGACAGGAAAAAGCCTGGTTTCAACAGCCTTGCTTATGGCAAGAGGCTCGAAACCAGGCTCGGCAATTCTTTTGTTTTGGGATCAAGTTTATTTGAGCGGCGGATTATTGACGGCTATCACCTTGTAGAAGGCCATGCTATGGTCTTCGGCATCCTCAAAACTGGTCTGATTGGTTGTGGCGAGGAACAAGTAGTCTCCAAAAGGCTCAAACGCTCTATAGACATAATATTCAGTGGCATTGGCAACGGGCTCCCAAAAGATCGTTACTCCATAGGCAGACCTGTCGATCTGGCTGATCAGCGGCGTGCCCAAATAGTCCAGATTGACCGTAACCAAAACAGAATCATAGGAATAGGCATAGCCGTCATAAACCGAAAATACAATCTCCTCGGTTCCGTACCAGCCAGACATGGCAGTGAAGGTGACCGCCATGCCGTCAATTGAGACCAGGACATTGGTGTTTCCGCTATAATCCAGGATCAGGGCCTGAGCGTCAACATCATCCACATAGGGAGTGAAGTCAACAAGCAGGCTGCCGTTCATGTCGAATTCAAATGAGTCCGGAAGTACGATCGTGGGGGCCGTGTTGACGAAGTTGACCGTGACCGCCACTGTGTCGTAAGCATAGTCATAACCATCATAAACCGAGAAGCTGAGTTCCTCTGTCCCATACCAGCCAGACATGGCAGTGAAGGTGACCGTCATGCCGTCAATGGAGACCAGGACATTGTTGTTTCCGCTATAATCCAGGATCAGGGCCTGAGCGTCAACATCATCCACATAGGGAGTGAAGTCAACAAGCAGGCTGCCGTTCATGTCGAATTCAAATGAATCCGGCAATGCGATGGCGGGAATCGTGTTTACTACCTGTATCTCCACCCCGACAATCAACTGCGGAGTTTCGGGATCATTGGAATCAAGCAGCAGAGAGGTTTCATAGATACCGGGAACCATGCCATCCGCGGAGAAAGAACCCGTGGCCAATTGCGATGCGTTGCCGATAATAGTCCCGGACAGGGGCGCAGCGCTGAACCAATCCACAGCCGGGGATTCCTGCAGAGTGTAGGTGAGATCCTGGCTGCCCACATTGCTGATCGTGAAGCTGTCCGTGCCAGTTTCGCCAATGGTAAGAACTGTCGTTAAAGTGCCGTTGTCAATCGATATCGTGGGGGGGATGAAAGCGCTTCCAGTCACGTATATGTTGACGGTGGGCTCGTCCGCGTCGTTGCTGTTGATCACAACGTTACCATTGTAACTGCCCACTGCAGTGGGAGCGAGGGTGAGATTGAACACCGCTTCAGATCCGGCACCAATCGTGAAGTTGATCGTATTCCGATCCGTTCCTGCAGTTCTGAGGGTTGATCTGGTGATCTGGGCCGAGCGGGACTCTTCAGCAATGGAATAACCCGCGGGTGTGGTGATCGTCCCGGTTAGGGCCGCATCTCCAATATTTTGGATGGCGAAAGGAAGCACACTGATGCTGCCTGCCGCGAGCGCTCCAAAATCCATACTGGTGTGGGAAACAACGATCTCAGGGGCAGAGGGTTCTTCCACTAAAAATGTGAGTTGGACGTTCGGACGGTAACTTGAAATACTACCTCCAGAAAATACATTGGTCTGGTCGCTGTAATCATCGCGAACATAGCGATAGCCTGATGTTACTGATGTGTATTGGACAGTGCCAGATTGGGAATAGGCGGAAACTCTGTCGAAAGCTGTATCAATCACGATGTTGTCGATCCCGTTCCACAAGAAAGGAGTATCCAGAGTAAGCATGTCGTAGCCACCAGCAACAGGCATGTATGAATTTGAGCTATAAACAGTTACCATGCCAGTGGCAGTCTGCCAGCTTGCTACGTTTGTGGCTGTAGTATGCTTCATGCGCACGGTGAAACTGGGTAAAGCCAGATTGGGCGGGGTATTGACATAAAATCCCAATTCGGTGAATTCGGTTGGGCCAACAACTCCTGCCGAGTTCAATTCTGCAGCCGTGTAGACAGACTGGCCGTGCAGGCTGCGATACCAGATGTTTATGGGGCTGCCTTCCAAAGATCCGGTAAACAATGTACCGTTCCCCAGAATGACTGAGGTGACCGGATTGGGAGTGGCATAAACCGTTGCCGTGGGATCGGACTCTCCGCCGGTATACACAGCTTTCAGATAATAGGCATAGGTGGTGCCATTGACAACCGAGTTATCCGTGTAACTCAATCCTGCTACCGTGGTCAGCAGTGA
>JAHYIU010000003.1 GCA_019429425.1 Candidatus Syntrophosphaera sp. | reverse complement strand
GAATCTGGGCATTGTCAGGAAAGCCACTCCAGATAAAAGTCAAGCAAGCCTATCAGAATTTCTACATATATGGCGCTGTTGAACCAAAGACCGGTGAGAACTTTTCATTGTTTCTACCTTGGGTAAACACAGAAATGATGAACCTATATCTGGAACAAATGAGCCTTGCGTATGAAAGTGAGGAGATCGTAATCATCATGGATCAAGCAGGCTGGCATAAATCGAGAGAACTTGTAGTACCCAGCAATATTGAAATCATATACCTTCCCCCATATTCACCAGAGCTAAATCCAATTGAACGATTATGGAAGTACCTGAAAACCAACTTTATACATAATCGCTTATTTGATTCGCTCAAGCAAATGATGGATCAAATGGTCTGTGTCTTTGAGGCGTTGGATGACGATACAGTAGCATCTTTGAGTCACTGCAGCTATCTCTATTTATGACATATGAATGTAAACTCTGTATTATTCCTCAGCCTGGAAACTCCGGATGGGCCTATAGTCTCAGTTCTGAAGGGAGTCGAGGCCATTCGGTCCGGAGATCCCAGCCTCGATAGGAACATTGGCCCTTTCACGGACAAGGCGGTGGAATACGCCGCCGGGGACAGGCATTTCTGGATCGTGGCCTCCAATTACGCCGGCTGCGAGGGAGTTGAGGGGCTCACGGCCAACCGGGTCATGCTCTACGACTACAAAGGCCATTTTTACCGGATCTACAACCCGGCTACCCAAAGCATCGACATCATGCGCAACGCCATGTTCAAGCCGGCCGGAAGCTCCCACGCCTGGTCCTTCCTGCTCTTCGCGGAAAAGCCGGTGTTGCCGGACCTGAACCGCTGGCCGGGCAACAATCGAGCCGCGCTCTGCCTCACCAGCGAGGCTGACAGTCAAACCCTTCCGCGCCTGAAAGCCGTGTTTGAGGGCAGCGATAACCCCGCCAATCCCAAATATCTCACCCAGGGCTTCTTCGCCCGGGGGATCCCGGTTTCCCAAACCGTCTTTGGCTGCGACCAGCCCAGCCTCGGCCAGATGTGGCAAACCCTTCTCGATCACGGCAACACGATCGGCTACCACACTTTCGCCCCGGGTGGAGACCCTCCCGGAGCCACACAGCAAGCCATTTTGGAGGACCTCGTGCCCTACGGGATCCGGCTCTGGACCGAAAACGCCGCTCCCACCAACCCGGAAGCCCTGGCCCACGCGGGCCTGGACCCCGACAGCCAGCACTATCTCGGCGATGTCATCGACCAGGGCGGGATAGATTACCTCTGGAACGGGGATTTCCCCGCCTCCAATCCTTTCAATGCTTACGCCGAGCCCTGGCGCCTGCCCCACCTGGTCTACGAAACGCCGGCCCTCTCCCGTCCCGTCTGGTGGTTCGGCCCCACCCGGATGCCGGTTTGGGAGTATCTGAGTTCCACCCCCATGCTCGGAATGAAGTATCTGCTGACCCCGGACAATCTGGACGACCTGATCTCCAAACGGGGCCTTATGATCGGCAACGTCATCCTCTGCGCGCCCAATCTGCCCACCCAGCTTGGTTTTCACCAGATCGCCCCCAACGGTGATCTCGAGGTGCGGGACGAGGTGGACGAGCTGCTGGTGACGCTGGATTTATACCGCCGGCAGCGCGGGCTTTGGATCGCCACCCCGGAGGACGTTTTCGATCGCCTCCTGGCCCTCGAGCGGGTGCGGGTGGAATCTGTCCAACCGGCCGGCGATCCCCGCTTTCTGATGGTCACCCTGCACAACGGAGCAGACCGCGATATCAATGACCTGGGTCTGGAACTGCCCGGACGCCGGGCCATTCTGCCGCTCTTGGCCGCCGGGGCCAGCCAGAGCCTTTGGGTGAGCAGGGATACCGACACCCCCCTGCCCCAAGTTCCCTATCAGATCAGCTTCCGGGAGGGCAGCCTGCTCCTGAGGCAAAGCGACGGCTTGCCTCTGGAACCCCTGCGTCTGGAAATCTTCAACCTGCGCGGGCAGAAGGTGTGCTCCCAACTCTTCTCCGCCCCCCAGAACCAGTTTGCCCTCCCCTTCGCGGGCAAAGCTTCAGGCATCTATTTTGCCCAGATCAACACTTTGGCCGGAGCTGGCGCGCTGCTCCGCTTCACGGTGTTGAAATAGGGCTTTTCGCCAGGCCTGATCAATGTTCAAAGGGCATCACCCCCGGGACTGCCGGCATCCATAACCCCATGGCTCCCCTTATCATTACGCTATCAATACGGACTCAATACGGACAAAGTCCGTAATGAGTCCGTATTGATAGCGTATTGATAATGGAGGCGGTCTGATCGCGGGCTGGGAAAAAATCTGGCTGAACACCCTGTGAACGCTTTCTGAACCTCTACCAAAGCAGTATGCGAAAGGGGGCTGCAGATTGGCTGGCCACGGTCTTCACCGTATAATTCATGGGCGCGCTTCCGTTTTTCACCCATTGTTGGCCCACAATCCCTTTCCCCACGTAATCCATTGCTTTGTCACGGGAACTTCCATACATGTGGATGATTCCCACCCTGTCTGTTGAAAACATAAGCAAATCATATAAAAAAAGGCTCACTTTCAAACTGAGTGGGTCAGGTTTTCATCAGGGGCAAGAAGGGGTGGCAAATTCCGATTTGCCACAGCGGTCTGCTGACCGCTTCTGAAGGCAGCCGTGCTACCTTTGCCGATTCTCAAGATCGGCAACCCGCTGCTTGTTCAATCCGGATTTGACGCGCCAATCACCCACTCGATTTGAAAGAGCCAAAACAAAGCATCTCCCGGCCAGGCCAAAAACCTGGCCGGTTTTCTCTGCCTGAAGAGCCTGGCAAGGCGAAACCATTCACCCTCATTCAGTTTGGAAAAACCTTTTTTGCTTGACAGGATCGCAAAGCCGGCCAGCCTGTGATTCAGGCTTGGATTTGGTTGACATGAGTCAACTCTGGTGATTTCACATTTACCCAATAAACATGGGAGAACGCATGAAATTGACGCTTTTGACCTTAACACTATGCATACTGGCCGTACTGCTGGCAGCTCAATCAACGCCTGAATGGGTCTGGGCCCTCCAAGCCGGGGGAACCGGATATGAACTGGGCCAGGACATCTGCCGGGACGCGGAAGGAAACCTTTATGTGATCGGGAGTTTCACCGATACGGCCAATTTCGGACCGGATATCCTGACCAGCCAGGGCGGATACGACGTATTCATATCCAAACTCGATCCCGAGGGAAACTGGCTGTGGACAATTCGCGCCGGCGGATCTGATCAGGATCACGGAAACGGGATCATTGCCGATCCCGCCGGCAATGTGCTGGTGATCGGCTCTTTCAGGGCCACCGCGGTCTTTGGCTCCACGACCCTGGTCAGCCAGGGCCAGGAAGACATCTTCGTCGCCAAGCTGGATGCTGGCGGCAACTGGCTGTGGGCAAAAAGAGCGGGCAGCGCGGACTTTGAATTTGCCGAAAGCATTGCCGCCGACGCAAATGGAAACTGCTACATCTCCGGCGCTTTTTCCAGCGGCGCTGACTTTGGTGGGACAGTATTGGACAGCGCGGGCGGCAGGGATATTTTCGTCGCCAAGCTGGACGCGGGCGGAAACTGGCTCTGGGCCAGACGAGCCGGAGGTTCCGGCGGTGACAATGCCCAGGCTGTGACCGTTGATCCGGACGGAAACGCGCTGATCACAGGAAGTTTCAGAACCAACGCGGATTTTGGCTCAACCACTCTCATCTGCATTGGTTTTACTGACATCTTCGTCGCCAAGCTGGATCTCGCCGGCAACTGGCTGTGGGTGGTTCAGGCCGGAGGCACCCACTATGACGAGGGTTGGGATCTCGTCACCGACAGCGCCGGGAACGTCTATTTCACTGGCTATTACGCCGCGGACGCGGTTTTTGGGCCCTACAACCTGCCCTGCGAGGGCATCTCCGATTCTTTCGTGGCCAGGCTGGACGCGGACGGAAACTGGCTGGGCGTGGAGCGCATCAGCGGTTCGGGGGATGTTTACACTTATGGGATCTTTCGCGACAGCGGTGGAGCGATCTACCTGACCGGTGAATTCGCGCTGACCGCGGTGTTCGGGCCCCATACCCTCGAGAGCATGGGATCTTCCGACGTCTTCGCAGCCAAACTCAGCGCCGATGGCAACTGGCTGTGGGCGATCCCGGCCTCCTGCCCCAATTGGGCCACGGGCTGGCACATCACCGCGGACGACTCCGGAAACGCCTATCTGACAGGATATTTCAACAACACGATCAGCTTTGGGAGCCATGTCCTGACCGCCCTGGGCAACTCCGATGCCTTTATCGCCAAAGTCTCTTCCGGTGATGTCTGGACCTGGGAGGAGACCCTTCCTTCACCCGCGGGGACCTCTTTTCTGCACAACGCCTGGCCCAATCCTTTCAGCGGCTCGCAGGTTGCCCTGGTCAAAGCCAGCGTTGCGGAAGGCGAATCCGGCACCCTGAGCGTCCACAACCTGCGCGGGCAACTGATCTCCAGTTGGAAGATCGGCCCGGGGACCCACCAATTCAGCCTGGACGGTTCCAAGCTTCCCGCCGGCGTCTATTTCTATCGCCTCAGGACACAAAACACGGACAGCGCCAAGAAGCTAGTGCTGCTAAAGTAATCCGCGACCTCGTCCAGGCCTGCCTGTGATCCGCTAACGGAAACAGAGTGAACTGCAGCGGCCGGGATTTCCCGTGCCTGTCCTGTTATGTGAGTAAAAAAGAGCATAGCCATCAGACCGGCCAACTTGTTCTGAACCATGCAGATAATGGCCCGGGAGAATTATTCGCTTGACAAAATGCGCCAGTTCCACCTGTTCAAGACAAATTCAAGCCAAGATACCATAATTCCGCGCGAAACCCACTGAGACAAAGAGATCCGACCCAGCAAGACCTTCATCTGTCCCGCGAATTCCCGGGACTCCCTGAACTTAGCGACGGGCCGGGTTTTCGATAGATAAAGCACATCGCATCACAGGAGATGAACATGAAAACAACAGCTTTGATCTTTCTGGCCTTATTTGCCGCGCTGGCCGCCTTGAGCGGATTGCCGCGCAACCTGGTGGTCGTCGAGGTCGCCACAGGCACCTGGTGCCAATACTGTCCCGGCGCGGCCATGGGCTGCCACGACCTGCTCACCAACGGACACCCGGTTGCCATAGTTAAAAACCATAATGGCGACAGCTATGCCAACGTCTATTCCAATGCCCGGAACAGCTTTTACGGAATACCGGGTTACCCCACCGCCTTTTTTGACGGAGTCGTATCATCGGTGGGAGGAAGCGGTACCACTTCGATGTACACCACCTATCTGCCATTGGTCAACACACGTCTGGCCGTGGCTTCCCATTACACCGTGAACGCGACTGGCAGCAACGTCGATAACCAGTATCAGGTGGAGGTCGTGATCAGCAAGCCGGAGGCGGATTCGAACACCAACGTCAAGCTGCACGCGGTTATCACTGAATCCAACATCCCCCAGATCTGGTTCAACCAGACCACCGTGGAACAAGTCAACCGCCTGATGATACCGGACCAGAACGGGACTGCCATTGCGCTGGATACGGGCGGCCAGACGACCGTGAATCTGGCCTTCGACCTCAATCCCGCCTGGGTTCCCAGCAACTGCGAACTGGTGCTCTTCCTGCAAAACATGACCAGCAAGGAGATCCTGCAGGGGGCGAAATACCCGCTGACCGAACTTGCGGGCGGTTATCCCCTGAGCCTGACCGAACACGATTTTTCCCTCCTGCCCCTCGGAGAATCCGCGGCCACGCCAGTCACCATAACCAATTTTGCCAACACCGCGGTGAGCGGCACCATCGCCTTTGACGATCCGGACTTCAGTTCCGACGCCGGAGTTTTCAGCCTGCCTGCTTTCGGGACCATGACCTTCGAGATAACCTTCGCGCCGACAGAATCCCGGGATTACGAGGCAAACCTGATTATCAGCGGTGATCTCTGGAATTATCCCCTGCTGGAGATACCTCTGACCGGTGTGGGCTATGCTTTGCTGGCGGAATATGGCTTTGCCCCGTCCCTGGGAACCTATGTTCCTGTCACAGAGGGGATTGTCCTGGGCAATGAATCGACCCGCAACGCCGCGATCGTCGATCCGGATTTTCCTTTGGGATCTTCCTCCATCTTCACCGGGCCGGGATTCCCCATCGGCTTTGATTTCAACTTTCTGGGCATGGCCTTCGACCGCCTGGCGATCCATTCCAACGGCTGGATCAGCCTGGGCCAGTCCAGCCTGGATCCCGGGGTGGATCTCAGCTCTGCCAACTATGGCACGCCGATCGGTTCGACGGTCGGGATCGAGCCGCCCCGCCTTGTCAGCCGCATCGCCGGATTGGCCAGGTATCTTCAGGGCCAGGCCGGTTCAGAACTGCGCCTGGCCACCATCGGCACCGCGCCCAACCGCGAATGCGTGGTCCAGTGGACCAATTTCCGGAGGACGAACATCACCGGAGACAGCTTCAACTTCCAGATCCGCCTCCAGGAAAACGGCAACAAGATCCAGGCCGTGTATGGTGGTTTTGCCTTTGGCAACACAAACACGGTCCGCATGGAGGTGGGCTTGCGCAGCCTGCCCGTCGACCCCGCCAGCAATTTCAAAAACCTAAGTTCCTCCACGGGCTGGTCAAATCCGGACATCGGCACCATCAACACAGCCTACATGGACCTCTCCAGCACCTTGTACCCGGCCTCGGGCACGACCTACACCTGGACGCCGTCCGGCACCGCGCTGGAGCAGCCCGTCGTGGTGCTTTCCAGTTCCGGATCCCTCAGTTGGCAGGCCGTGGACGGCGCCGGCAGCTATAACATCTACCAGGCCGCCAGCCCGGACGGGGAGTTTAGCTTCGTTGGAAGCACCAGCGCCCTTGGCTGGACCGATCCGCAGTTTCCCTCCGCAAGGTCTTTCTACCGGGTGACCGCCGTCAGCGGAAATTAATCGCCGCTTACCCGGATCTGGAAACGTTTTCAGAGCGGCCTCAGGATCAAGAAATAGCCTGTTTTAGCTCCAGGTTCGCCTTACCGGTCCAAATGCTTGCCTGACTTGTAGATAAAGGATAGCCTCCCCTATGGCTCCCCTTATCATTACGGTGTCATTACGGACTCAATACGGACAAAGTCCGTAATGAGTCCGTATTGATAGCGTAGTGATCAGGAGGGCGGACCGGTCTGTAGTCGAGTCCGCCTCGCTGGAATCGAGCAAGGTACGATCATGGACTCCAGCAAACCCCAAGACCACCAAGTTGTCGCAACGGCGTGCGACATTACGTATGGGCGGACGCCGTTCCGCCCCAAATAACGCCTTTGCGTCCTTTCAGCCAGCTCTTTTCAGCCCCGGAGGGGCGATAGATTTTTGCCCAGGGTGCAACCCTGGGGGTATGGAATGAGGATTCTAAATATTCGTCAAGGCCCCACCCCACCTTTGTCCGTGGCTCTAATCGAGCAACGGACAAAGGCGGGATGGGGAATCCGTGATGGGGCCCGTAATCCTTCCTTTCCCAGGGTTGCACCCTGGGCTAAGTTTTGACGCCCCTCCGGGGCTGTGATTTTGGGGTGGCAAATTCCGATTTGCCATAGCGACCACAGGTCGCTTCGGTTTATGAATCGGACTCCGTCCGATTGCCGAATCGGAATTCGGCTTCCCGTATCCATGTGGTAATCGTAGTGGCGCAGCTTCCCCTTTTGCCCTTTTTCCCTCTTGCCCAAACTTCCGCCTGAAAAAAAAAGCCCGGCTAAACCGGGCTCTGGAGAGGTTCACATGGTAGTTTATTTAATGATGAAGTCCGTGCGGCGGTTGTGGGCGCGTCCTTCCACAGTTTCGTTGGTATCGACAGGCTTGGTGGGTCCAAAGCCCTTCACATCGAGGCGGGAGCCGTTGACACCCTTGCCAACCAGATATTCTTTCACGACTTTGGCGCGATTTTCGCCCAGGGGGGTGTTGATCGCGTCGTTGCCCGTGTTGTCGGTGTGGCCCTGCACAAGCAGCTTCACATCCGGGAATTGCTTCAAGCCAGCGGCCAGGGCATCCAGTTTGAGCTTGTCCGGAGCTGACAGGACGTAGTAGTTGGTGTCAAAGTGCACCACGGTCTGGATAAGTTTGATGTCTATCTCCGCGATGGTTTCAGACACGACACCTTTCACTGCCACATTGGCATTGGGGGCTCCGGAACTGGAATGGACGATGTTGCCGTCATAGCTGCCGCTCTGGGCACCGATCAGGCGCGCCCGGACGACTCCGTAGAAGTCGGGGTCCACTTTCGCGGACTTGACCCAGGTGGTTCCGCCATCAACAGATATCTCATATCCCGCGGGGGCTGTGATCTCGATCTGGTTTGTGAGGTCGGTCCCTGTTATGGTGTAACTCTGCGTGGCTGAAGGTATTCCTTTATCCGTGGCAAAGTTGCCCAGGGTTCCGGTGATCCTGATCTCAGGTTTGGGAACGTATTCTATGACCGTGCCCGAAACAGGCAGATTGACGTTTGCGGCGCCTTTGCTGGAGTGAACCACGTTGCCTTTGAATTCTCCGGTTTGGACGCCGGTCATGCGCACCCGGATGGTGCCAGCGAAATCGCGGTCGACGTTCGCGATCTTGACCCAGGTGGTCCCGCCATTGGTGGAGATCTCATATCCCTCGGGGGCTGTGATCACGATATCTTCCCTGATGTCAGTCCCGGAAAGGCTGTAGCTTTGCGCGGCCGAGGCAGTCCCCTTGACGGCGGAAAACTTGTTCAGGTTTCCGCTGGTCAGGATAACCGGCGTTTTTTTGCCGCCGAAATTGAAGCCGATGCCGATGTAGGGCGTGTATGATCCGTCTTTCCAGTCGCCGGCGATCTTGTTGTCGATCTCGTCGGTGGTGGTGTAATTGAGTTTGATGCCCAGATCAAGGTTGACGTTCCATTTGGTGAGGAAGGAAATCCCCGCCGCCGCGTGCGGCAGCACTGCCACAAATCCGTCATTTTCGAATGCGACGGAGGGGGTTCCGGGATTATTGTCTTCGTCCGTGCCGCCCTTGCTGTCATAAAGGGCAAAGCCCACGCCTGCCGCGATAAACGGCGAGATACGGTTGATGACGGCTTTGTCGGGGAAATTCAGGGCCATGAATTTTGTGGGGCGAAGCTTCAGGTAGAGATCGGCTCCGTAGTTATCGGATTTGAAACTGTTGGTCGCGTCCGCGCTCTGCGTCCTGGAAACATAGGGATTCAAACCCAGGGCCAGGTTTTGGCTCAACCAGGCTTCATAGGACAAACCGAATGCACCATAAAGGGTCCGGTTCAATTCCATGTCTGATATGCCATAGGCTGTTCCACCCTGCAGGGTCAGGGTACTTTGGAATGCGTTCACCGCCGGAATGATGGCCAGCATCAACGCAGCAATGAACAGAATTTGTAACAGTGTTGTTTTCATTTTTCCTCTTTTTCTTTGGTTCTTTCTTTAATTAGTGATGACTTCAACAGCACTGGTATAATTGCTGATATCAGTGCCACGATAAACAGGATCTTGCTGAGTGGGAATTTCATGGGGGGCCTCCGTCTCAGTTGTTGAACAGATAACCCAGGCTGAGCATCAAAACGCCGTTCTGGACGTCGCTGCCGCCCTCATATCCATCTTTCCAGATGTTGGACAGGCCGAAATTGTATCTGCCGCCCACCAGGTACTTTTGCATGATCACGACGTCCGCGCCAACGAGAAAGCCAAAGCCGAGCGCGTTGACTTCTTCCTTCACATCGTTGTTGTAGGTGATGCTGACGTTGTCATTGCTAATGGTTTCCTTGGATTTGGCGTTGACCAGGTAGGAAACCGCGAGACCGGCATAGGGTTGGAGCCCCACATCCCCGGCGTTGACATTGAGCTTGACCAATACAGGCACTTCGACATAGTCGAAGCTGTCTCTGATCCGGTGATCGACTTCGGCCTGAGTGTCCGTGTATTTGTAATTGTAGCCTTTCTGGGTGTAGAGAAGTTCCGGCTGCAGGATCAGGGATTCAGAGATATACAGGCGCATCAATATGCCGGCGTGATAGCCCAGATGGGAGTCAGCCGATACTGGTGAATCGTCACCGGTGACACGCGAGATGTTCATTCCGGCCTTGATGCCGAATACTGAGGGGCCGAACTTTGACTCGGCATGGATCAGCCCGAAGGTCATGGTTAGGACGAGTAGTGTTAGAATCATGATTCTCATGATATTCTCCTTGTTTTGGAGGTTACCGCCTCTGCGGCGGAACCCGGTTGTTTAAAAGAACAATTGTCCCAGCCCCTGGATTTTACGGGCGGGGAACCTTCGCTACGTTTTAATTCTCATCCCCCTGGATCCGGGGGATCGCATTGCACACTCTATGTTAAGCGTTCATCTGACATTATCAGCAGACATTATCGGCAGACATTATCAAATGACACTATCACATGAAAGTATAAATCAAGAATGTGAAAAAGCAAATTTTAAATTCATATTAAGTCATTTAAATTCAATTTTTTAGATTCTATCGCTGATCTTGGCAGCCTCATTGAACCCTCAAATCCATGCCGGGCTTGTCTTGTGGACTTTTCAAGGACTCATTTCTAATGTAATTTTTTTATTATATTGCCGTTACGGGAAAAAAAAACTTGCTTGTTCGAATTAGTCAGTTATAATTTTCATCAGACAATGTCATTTGACAAAGTCAGATATACAAATGTCTGGGACATTATCTGAATATAAAAGCCAATAAGGAAAGGACACTATAATGATAACATTGACAGTACCAGGCGAGCCAGCGGAAAAACTGGTCGAGAAGAGCACGGAAGATATGCCTTCTTTACCCATGCATCCCTACAAGATCATGGCCATTGAACCTGTCCCCGATCCGGAAACGCCCCGGGGCAGGATCTTTGAGGCCGCCACCCGGCTTTTTTCCGAACTGGGCTACAACGAAGCGAGCACCCGCGCTATCGCCAAAGCAGCCAGGGTGAAACAGGTGATGGTGAATTACTACTTCGGCACCAAGGAACTGCTATACGAAGCGATCCTCAAACATGAGGGGATGACCATGCTGGCAGTGATTTTCGGCTCTGACCCCCAAGACAAGTCGCCCGAGGAAATGCTGATCGACACCCCGATCCGGCTGATGACCGTTATGCACGACAATCCGCAATGGGCTTCTCTGCTCAGGCGGGAGATCGCAGACGGCGCGGTGCATCTGCGCAACGCCCTGCGTGACGTGTCCGAACATGGCCCCCTGGGCGCGAACCTTCATTTTTACGACGCTTACCATACCGCGGTGAACACCGGCAAAGCGGTGAAGCTGCCTGTCGAGGCGGTCCGCGAATGCCTGTTGGCAATAGGTTATAGCGCCATTTATCTGGCTCCGTTGATCTCGATGATCAATGAACGGGATTTCCATGACGAGACCGTGTGGGAAGAATGGAAACTAACCCTGAGCACCATCCTGAAGCGGGGCTTGCTGACCACGGTCCAGCCAGCCCCATCACCTCTAAATTAAGGAGTATACCATGTTATGGATTATCGCAGTTGTCCTGGTCGCCCTGTGGCTGTTGGGATTGTTAACTTCGTACACGCTGGGCGGATTCATCCACATTCTTCTGGTGATCGCCGTCATAGTTATCCTGGTGCGGATCATCCGCGGCAATAAGATACTTTAAGGCCCGCAGTAACGTCCGGAGGCTCTGTGTCTCCGGACACCGCGTCTGGCGGAAACAAACCTCAAACCCAACAAGTAGGAAAAATGAAAAGAACAATCATACTCATCGTTATGATGGCCGCCCTGGCGGTTGCCTTCGCCCAAAGTCCCATTTCCACAGGCCAAACCCAGCTCAATGCCGGTGTCGGCCTGTCCGCCTGGGGAGTTCCGGTTTATGCCGGCCTGGATTACGGCCTCTCCCGGGATGTGTCTATCGGCGCTGAAGTGTCGTTTCGGTCCTACCGGCAGAAGATCGCCCAAGTTTACTGGGATCACTCCGTGCTGGGGATCTCCGGAAATGTGAACTACCACTTCAACCATATTCTGAACATCCCCGAACCCTGGGATTTTTATGCCGGGCTCAATCTCGGGTATTATGTTTTCAACTCTCCCAGCAGCTATCCCGGAAGTTACAAGTCGCAATTGGGTATCGCCGGCCAGATCGGCGGACGCTATTACTTCACCGACAAATTAGGTGTAAACTTGGAATTTGGCGGCGGTAACGCGTTCTCCGGCGGAAAACTGGGAATATCCCTAAAACTATAGCCCCAACCTGTTACATTGGATCCCCGCGCCTTGGCCATGCCGAACTCGACCCAGTTCAGCTGACCGGAGCGGGGATTTTTTTTGATCCTGGCGTTGGTGGGCCAGGTCTCTTCTCTTTCAATTTCCACTTGACAATAAACCCAGCCCGAAAAAACGTGCACATCCCAATCAAAGAAAAAAGGTGGTGATTTGTTTGCCGACAGTAGTAGCCAAAGACAATGAGTCCTTCGATTACCTGCTGAAAAGATTCAAGAAGAAATGCGAAAAAGCCGCGATTCTTTCCGAAATAAAGAAGAGACAAGCCTTTGAAAAGCCAAGCGTGAGAAAAAAACGCGAAGCCAACGCCTCAGCGCGCAAGATGCTCAAAGTCCAGCGCCGGATGCAGCGTTACATGAGATAACCGGGCGAATCCCTCAAATTTGTTAAAGCATGCGACAGGGATCCGTCCCTGTCCGTTTTTTTTATAGCGATAAAGGGAGAAAAACATGGGAGTGATCGACTGGATAATCCTGGCAGCCCTGCTTTTCACCGCCGCCCTGGGATTCCGCCGCGGCCTGGTGGGCGCCATCCTGCAGATCTGCGGGACAATCGCGACCTTCTTTCTGGCCGGGCATTTCTATCCGCTGGTGCGCAACAGCCTGGTCATCAATTTCAAGCTGAACAACCTTTTGGCCACCATTATCGCCGTGGTGCTGATCGTGGTCGTGGTGACGGTGGTCATCCACATCGTGATCTGGCTGATCAACCGGCTGATCAAGGCGGTCAATCTTACCGGGCTGAACAAGCTGCTGGGCTTTCTTTTCGGCCTGCTCAACGGACTCCTGGCCGTGATGGTGGTGATGATCGTCCTGGACTATTTTCCCTCTCTCACCACACCGCTGAAAGACGGTTCCAAACACCGGGTCTACGTGGCTGTGGACACCCTCAAGACCGACCTCCTGGAGAAGCTGAAACTCACGGAACACGAAAAATACCACGAGATCCTGGAAAAGCTCAGGCTGGAAAAGGAAGCTGAAAACGACAACTCATGAATAGCCGGGAGCTCTTTGCCGACCTGGAGTACGGCAGGCTCTGCGACCAGGTCCAACAGCGCTGCCACAGCGACCTGGGGCGAACGCGGGCAGCCGGCCTTAAGCCACTGCAGGATAGAACAGCCATCGAGGGCAGCCTGAGGCTGGTCTCGGAATTGCAGGAATGCCTGGAACGCGGACTGGACCTGGATTTCACTGATCTTACGGATATCTTCCCCCTGTTCAGCGAGGCCGAATACGCCCTGTTCGGCTTCGAGGAATTCCGGACAGTTGATCTGAACGCCCGCCTGGCACTGATCATAGCCGCCAGGGAAGAGGACATCCGGGATTTTCCCGCGCTGGGGAGGCTTTGGAAGAAAGTGAAAGCCCTGCCGGAGATCTGCCGCCGCTTTGAAGAGATCTTCGATCCCGAGGGCGAGGTCCTGGACAGCGCCTCACCGGAACTGGCGCGCCTCCGCAAGCGCAGCAACTCCTTGCAGCGCAACATCATGAAGACGATGCAGGGCATGCTCAGCGATCCCCGCTACGAAAGCTTCATCCAGGATAAATTCATCACCCGGCGTGATGAGCGCTATGTGCTCCCCATCAAGGAAAACGCCGCCGCCTACGTGCCCGGGATCGTGCAAAGCCAGTCCGGAAGCAAGGCCACCCTGTTCATCGAACCGCAAAGCGTGGTGCCGCTGAACAACGAGCTCCAACTGCTCAAACAGGAGGAAAAGCGCGAGATATTCAACATCTTCAGCGCTTTCACCGCCCTGATCCGGGAGCGGAAAGGGAGCCTGCTGGCGAACCAGGACGCCATGTCCGAACTGGATTTTCGCTTTGCCTGCGGCCGTTTGTGCCGCCAGTTGGGGGCCAGCGTCCCCCGCATGGTTTCGGAGCCTGTTTTGAAGCTGGTTTCGGCGCGCCATCCGCTTTTGATCCTCAGCCTGGGCAAACCCGCGCTGGTGGTGCCCTTCGAACTATCCCTGGGCCGGGGAGCCCGCGTCATCCTTCTCAGCGGCCCCAATACAGGCGGCAAGACGGTGCTGATGAAAGCGGTGGGATTGCTTTGCCTGATGGCGCTTTCCGGGCTGCCCATCCCCGCGGACGAGGACAGCGAGATCGGCCTGTTCAGCCAGGTTTTTGCGGACATCGGGGACGACCAGTCGATCGAGAACGCCCTTTCCACTTTTTCCTCCCACGTCCAGAAGATCCAAAGGATGCTGGCCGGGGCGGACGAACGCAGCCTGGTGCTGATCGACGAGATCGGCGCCGCCACGGATCCCCAACAGGGCTCCGCTCTGGCCCAGGCGATCCTGGAACGCTTTACGGAGCTTGGCTGCAAGGCTGTGGTCACCACCCATTACACGGCACTGAAGATCTTTGCCGAGAGCCATCCCGACTGCCTGAACGCCGCGATGCAATTTGACCTGGGGAGCCTGACCCCCACTTTCCGCTTTTCACCGGGCATCCCCGGAGACAGTTTTGCCATTGAGGTCGCCTCCTCGCTGGGTTTGGAGCCCGGCCTGATCGAACGCGCCCGCTCCCTCAGCGGCTCCCAGAACGTGGAATTCACCGAACTGCTGAAAAAGATGCAGGCCGAAAAGAAAGCCCTGGGCCGCGCTTCCTACGAATTCCAGCTCAAGACGCGCAACCTGGAGGCCAAACTGCAGGAACTGGAAGGCAAGGAAGACAGGCTGGAAGAGGAACTGCGGGAGCGCAAGCGTAAGTTCATCAGAGAGTTGCAAGACGAACTGATCTCCCAGCAAAAGCTTTACCAACAAGAGCAGGACAGCCTGAAAAAACTGGACAGGCAGGAACGTAAGTCACTTTCGGAAAGAAAATTGCATGAAATATCAGGCAGGCTGCAAGACATCCGCGCAGAACTCGCGGAGACCGGCGCCGGCTCGCGCAAAAAGGTTTTCGCCCCCCAACCCGGCGATCGGGTCTGGCTGGCCAATTTCGACGCCGAGGCCACGGTGCTGGAGATCCGGGACAAAAGCGCCACCGTGGACATGAACGGGATAAGTTTCAAGACGCCGCTGGAGAGCCTCTATGAGGCTAAAAGTTCCGCTCCGGAAAGGGAAAGCGTGATCGTGGCCAGGACCGGCGCCCTGCCCAAGGCGCGGTTCGAACTGAAGCTGCTGGGCCTCACCTTTGACGAGGCGCAGCCCCTGATCGACGAATTTCTGGACGACGCCGTGCTGGCGGGCTTGCACACCCTGCGCATCGTGCATGGCAAGGGGACCGGCGCCCTGCGCAGCAAGGTGCGCGACTATTTGCAAAGGAAAAAAGCGGTAATCTCGCTGGAAACCCCGGTCCAGGCCGAGGGGGGCAGCGGAGTGACCCTGGTGAAGATATAGATGGACAAGAATCTGATCGAGCAAGTTCGGCACAGCAACGACATCGTGGACGTCGTGCAGGAATACCTGCCGCTCAAGCACGTCGGCGCGAACTGGCGCGGGATCTGTCCTTTCCATAACGACACCAACCCCTCCCTCAATGTCAGCCAGTCCAAGCAGATCTACAAATGCTTCGCCTGCGGCAAGGCCGGAAACGTTTTTTCCTTCGTCCAGGATTACGAGAAGATCACTTTTTTCGAAGCCCTCAAAAAACTCGCCCAAAGGGTTGGGATCACGATTCCGGACAGTGACCGTACCAAAACGGTCTCCACCAAGCGGGACCAGCTTTTGCAGATCTACGTCACGGCGCGGGATTTCTTTGCCGCCAACCTCTTCGAGCACGGGAAACAGGTGCTGGATTACCTAAATGAGCGCTCGCTCAGCCCCGAAACCGCCAAAACCCTGGAACTCGGATACGCCCTGAATGGCGAAAAGGCTCTGCTCAACCACCTGCTCAAGGAAGGCCATTCCGTCTCTCTGCTCAAAGAATCCGGCCTCTTTGGCAACTACTCCGGCAATTTGGTGGATTTCTTCCGCAACCGCCTGATGTTCCCCATCCACAACAACATCGGCGAGGTGATCGCCTTCGGCGGCCGGATCCTCGATCCCGAAAGCAAGCTCGGAAAATACGTAAATTCTTCCGGAACTGAACTTTACACCAAGGGCAAGGAACTCTACGGCCTCTTCAAGACCAAGTATGAGATCTCCAAGGCCGGAAGCGCCCTGGTCTGCGAAGGCTATTTCGACTTTCTGCGGCTCTATGAGGGCGGCTTCCTCAATTCCGTGGCCTCGCTGGGCACCGCGCTCACGGAAGACCAGATCTATCTGCTATCCCGCTATGCCAAAAAGGTTTACATGCTTTACGACGGCGACAGCGCCGGGATCGCGAGCGCCTTGCGCGGGGCCCTGATGTGCCTTTCCAAGGGACTGGAAGCCCTGATCATCGAGCTTCCGAACAAGCACGACCCCGATTCCTTCCTCCTGACAGAGGGCCCGGACGCCCTGCGGGAGCGGATCGAAGCCGCCAAGGGCGTGATCCCCTTCCTGGCCGCGATGCCCGGCAAAACGCCAGAGGGTGAGCGCATCGACCAGGTCCTGGACGCCATCCGCGGCCTGCGCGACCCCGTCCGGCGCGAACTGATCGTCAAGGAAACCGCCGAGTCTTTCGGGATTTCTTCCAGCGCCCTGTTCTCCAAGCTGCGGCGCACCTCAGGCAGCTACCAAAGCCCCCAAAGCCAGGCCGTGCCGCCTTCCCTGCCCAGCTTGGAAGAATATTCCGAGGAGCGCTATCTGCTGATCCTGGCCCTCAAGGACGCCGCTTCGTTCAATTTACTTGCCGAAAGCCTCTCTCCCGATTATTTTAATAACAGAGCGTATCGGGAACTCTATAAACATCTGATGGCCAGCGCTTCCGCAGAGGACATCGAAGAACCCGCCAAACTGCTCGACAACTTGGACAACAAGGAGCTAAGGGACCTTTTGGCCGAATTTTTTTTCGCAGAATTGCCGGATATGAGCTTTGACGCCATCCTCACGCAGGTCAAGCTGCGCAAGCTGCAGAAGGACCTGGGCGAGCTGGACCGGAGGATAATCGCCGATCCCGGAAACAGGGACCTGCTCCGGGAGAAGAAAGAACTTTCCCAAATTTACCGCCGGATGACCCGCAAGGTCGTCCAAAAAATATTGTATTGAGGGCTTGCCAACCCGCAAGGAGCATTAATGATCACCTATAACGAATGCCTGAAGAAACTGGTGGAGCTGGGCAAAGATTCCGGCTACATCACGTTTAAGCAGATCAACGACATCCTGCCCAACAGCGCTTTTTTCCTGGACAAGGTGGACGATATCATCTTCGACCTCCGCCAGGACGGGATCGAGATCATCGACGAAACAGAAAAACGCCTCACCAAAGACGGCCTGGCCATCCGCAAGACCGCCGCGCCCAAGAAATTCAAGGCCAAGCGCTTCTACGACGACCCCGTGCGGATGTATCTGCGCGAGATGGGGCGCGTTCCTTTGCTGGACCGCGAGGGCGAGGTGCGCGTGGCCCAGAAGATCGAGACCTATCAGAAGATGATCAACCAGAATGTCTTCAAATCCGGCTCCACCCTCCGCGAAATGTACAATTTCCTCCATCGCTACCGCGAACGCCGGGTCCGCCTGGACCAGATCTTCCGCGTCGACATCGGCACCTGGATCGACAAAAAACAGGATGTGATGATCATTGATCAGTTCCGCGAGATCTTGCGCAAGAACGAGATCATCTTCGACAAGATCGGCGCCATCCTGGACAGCTGCGACTTTGACGACAGCGGAAACGCCAGCCGCCAGGAGGAGATCGACGCCCTCCGCGCCGAGATCAACTCCAATTTCGGACAGCTAAACTACAATGACAAGCTCATCAAGCGCATGGTCTATCGCATCAGAAGCCTCGTGGAGCGCATCGAGGAAAGCTATTCCAGCATCACCGACCTCACCCGCATCAAGCGCTTCACCATCGACGAGATCTGCACCTATGGCCGCCGGGCCAAGAAATCCGACGAGGATTTCGCCGAAGTGCAGGCCGAAACCAACCTCGATCCCAACATCTTCGTGGAAACCCTGCGCAAGATCAAGAACGCCCGCCGCAAGATCCGCCGCGTCGAACTGGAAACCAAGATGACCGGCAGCGACCTGGTCTTCCTCCTCCGCGAGATCGACCGCGCCGAACGCAACAAGGAAAAAGCCCAGAACGAAATGATCGAGGCCAACGTCCGCCTCGTCATCTCCATCGCCAAGCGCTATAACAACCGCGGGCTCGAATTCCTCGACCTCATCCAGGAAGGAAACACCGGCCTGATGCGCGCCGTGGAAAAATACGACTACCGCAAGGGCTATAAATTCAGCACCTACGCCACCTGGTGGATCCGCCAGGCCATCACCCGCGCCATCGCCGACCAGGCCCGCACCATCCGCATCCCCGTCCACATGATCGAATCCATCAACAAGATCAACCGCACCAGCCGCCGCCTGATGCAAAAACTGGGCCGCGCGCCCTTCCCCGAAGAGATCTCCGAGGTCCTGGACATCCCGGTGGACAAGGTCAAAAGCATCCTCTCCATCTCCAAGGAACCCGTCTCCCTGGATAAACCCATCGGACACGACTCCGAAGACAGCATCCTGGGCGACTTCATCGAAGACCGCACCATCATCTCCCCGGAACGCATGGCCGAACGCTCCCTGCTCAAAAAACAGGTCGACGAGGTCCTCAAAACCCTCACCACCCGAGAGGAACGCGTCATCCGCCTCCGCTTCGGCATCGACGACGGCTACCACCGCACCCTCGAGGAGGTGGGAAACATCTTCCAGGTCACCCGCGAACGCATCCGCCAGATCGAGGACAAGGCCCTCAAAAAACTCCGCCATCCCTCTAGATCCGCTGTGCTTCAGCAGTTCATGGATAATTTTAACGTCAAATAGCCCCCGTGGGGTGGGATGCCGGTCCTACCCATACCTGGCATTAAGTATAGATCAAGCCCGGTATCAGCTCCCGGGCTTTTTTTTGGCTCTCTTTCAAATCGAATGGGTCAGTTAAGGCTTATCAAGTAAAAGCAGCCCGGAGGGTGACAGATCATAGCGGTGGGTGCAAAGAGACCGCCTGAAGGCAGTGTTCCGGTTGGTCGATATCTTTATCCGTAAATCCGTTCCATCCGTTCAATCCGTATGAAACTCAAATTTCCACCGCAGGAAGATCAATACAGGTATTTGGCCCCCAAACCCCCGCTCCGCTTGGTTTCCTTGTCCCAGGTGATCACGCCGTTACCGTCGCGGTCCTTGTAGCTTTCGGAGTATTTGGCAATCAGGAACCAGCGGTTCTTATAGACCCGGAACATCGCCGTGGCCTTGATCTCGGCGTTCGGCTCAACGAATTTGTCGATGCCCAGACTGGCGGTCTTGGTCTTATTGTAGGCCAGGGAGAAGTTTTCCAGGCTCTTATGGCGGGTATCGACCAAGATCCTCATCCAGAGGGATTTTCCGGTGTCCAGGTCCCGTCCGATGAGGTTTTGCCAGGCGAAGCTGGCCTTGACTTTCTGAAACAAGAAGGCCTCGACCCTGCCGTTGAAGCCCTGGGCTGGCTTGTAGCCTTGCAGGAGTTCCTCTTTGGTGCTGAATTCCGAACACTCCGCGTCCGGCTGAAAGGCCCGGTCCTCCTCATAATCGGAATCGAAGAAGGCCGGGGTGAAGCGGCTGCCGTAGAACCTGTATTCCAGGTTCAGCCTGAACACGTCGAGGTCGAACCAGATCCCGGGCAGGATGGCGCCACTTCCGTTGTCCAGAATGTGGGCGAACTCGGCGTATTGGCCGAACTCCAGCTTGTCGTTTCGGAAGAGGGGCAGGCTGTAGGCTATCCCGAACTCCGCGACTGGATCGCTCTCCAGGGACTCGACGTCGCATTGAAAATCCGGATCGACGAGGCGCTTGAGGTTGCCATACTGGTCCCGGTCCGCCACAGCCGATATCCCGAGAACCAGGCCGCTGAGGAATTTATGGGTGGAGTCAGGCAAAGGGCGGGCCCGGGCAGAGAAGGCCAGGATCTGGTTTTTGCGGATGTCCGAGCTGAAGACCTCGAAGCCGGGATCTCCCGTCCAGCGGGGGCATCCGCCCAGCATCAGGCCGGCATTGCGCAGCTCCGGATAGAGCTTCATGCTGGAATAGTTTTGCATGATCAGCCCGTTGCCGATGGTCAGGCCGGGAAATCCGCCCAGATGGAAGTAGAAGGGATCACCCGGGCTGGCGTATTTGAAGTAGTAGATCTTGTCCAGGGCGTCCTGGAGGTCGTCCCAATCGGCCTTGCGTAGGTTGAGGTGCTTGTCGAAGAGGAAATCCAGGTCCAGGCCCAGGCCGAACTTGCGATAGCAGAATTCGTGGATCAGGCGGAGCTGGTAATAGCGAAGGGAATCGACAGTTTCGTAGCCGATCATGCCGGAGGCGCTGTATTTGGTTTTGGCCCGCACCGTGAAGGGCAGGTCCTGGGCCGCGAGCCACAGGGGCAGGGCCAGCAGGGCCAGCAGCAAGAGCTTTTTCACACTGCTCCGCCCCCTGGCCCGAGCCTCCGGCAATCCTCCCGCGCTTCCGTTTTTTCCATCGTATCATCCTCTCCGCCTATCTGAGGGCTGGCTCTCCGCCTGTCAAGAATTTTTTTTCAACACTTTGCCGCCCCCGTTCGTTAGATGGTTAGAAATTCAAATTTAAAGGAGCCCAAAATGAACAGCATCAAACGCAGCCCCAACCAAACCCAGGGCAACGGAGCAAATCCCACGCCCGTCCAGGTGCCTGAGATAAATATCCTCAAGATCTGGAGGAACAGCCGCCAGGGATTGCTTACGACCCGGATCCGCCAGTCTTGAACAAGCATACCAATAGCCCTCCATAAAGCGGGTTGGCCAAAGCGGCCGGCCCGTTTTTTTGCTTTCACGCAGATCGGCACGAAAAAGGCGAGCAGATCCCAGCCACCAGGTCATTCAATGGGGATCGAAAGGACGGGCAAAGAGACCGGATAAGGAATGGACGGCACCAAGGGGGCTGAAACACTCAGTTGGAAAGAGAGACCCACCCATCTTGAGCCATCGCCCTCATTATCATTACGCTATCAATACGGACTCATTACGGACTTTGTCCGTAATGAGTCCGTATTGACACCGTATTGATAAGGGGGGCGACCCCAGAAAATTGCCGGATATAGGGTGGAAAAGTAGGTTGGAAAAGTGGGTGAAATCCGGAGGAATCAGGTAAACGCCACAACAGTGATTGTAGCTAGAGGATTCCGATCCTCTGAGAACTTGGGGCATCAGGCCAATGCCGCTGTGGCCGAGGGGAATTTGCCACCACCTCAAGCCGCGGCTGACAACTGGAACTACTTGGTTTGAAAGAGAGGCTTAACACAATTGCTATTCAACCTGCACGCCCATAAAATCATTGACAAAAAAAGGGTAATTAATTCTAGTATAATAAACAATCATGGGGAGGAAACATGCCAAAAGCAAGATCTTGGTTTTTGATCCTGGCTATTGCGTTGACCTGGACGCTTATATCAGGGCAAACGCTGGACTGGAACTGGATCAATAGCAGCAGCGGAGGTGGATCGCAGGTTATCACCAGCATCACCACAGACTCCAGCGGCAATACCTGGGCCGCAGTCGGATGCCAGGGATCCAGTCAATTCGGCACCTTTTCCCACACCGGATCCGATTACATCTGCGTGGTTAAAGCAGACGCGGAGGGAAATTGGCTGTGGCTGCAGCATTCCGGGAACGCGGAGGAAATTGAGGTCAACTCGATCGCGGTTGACGCGGCGGGCAATTCCTACATCACCGGAAACTTCCGGGGAGCGGTGAGTTTTGGCAGCACAAACCTGAGCAGCGCCGGCAATTGGGATGTGTTCGCGGCAAAGCTGGGGCCCTTGGGAAACTGGCTTTGGGCCAGGCGGATCGGGGATGTGGGGATAGACTATGCCAATGGACTCGCTTTGGATGGCTTTGCCAATGTCATTGTGACCGGTAGTACCAGCGGATATGTGTATATCGCTGTATGGTCGAGCACGGGGGTTCCCGTGGGTGGAGTTTTTTTTCCGGATTATGGCCTTAGCACAGGTCTCACGGTCGCTGTTGATTCGGCTGGCAAAGCCTTGGTGGCCGGGTCCTTCTCCGGCTCGGTGGATTTTGGCGGCCACCTGCTCACCAGCGCTGGCGGGGATGACATCTTTGTGATCAAGCTCACTCCGGCCGGAGTTGTCGAATGGGCCAGACGGGCCGGAGGTGAGGGCAATGACCAGGCAATTTCCCTGGCCATTGACTCCACGGACGCGGTGTATGTTACCGGAGCATTCAGAGAGACAGCGGATTTTGGCCCTTTGAACCTAAGCAGCGCGGGCGTTAGCGATATTTTTGTCACCAAACTCGGCAGCGCCGGAGCCTGGCTGGGAGCGATGCGGGCCGGAGGAACAGAAGGCGACGTGGGATTGTCCATCGCCGTGGAAAGCCCCTCCGCCATTTATGTGAGCGGGGCTTTTGTGGGCACTGCCAATTTTGGCTCCCACGAGCTCACCAGTCATGGTTTGGCAGACGTCTTTGTAAGCAAGCTGAACTCCGAAGGAAACTGGCTTTGGGCAATGGGGGCTGGTTCCAGCGGAATGGACATGTGTCCCGCGCTCGCTCTGGACGGTTCCGGCGGACTGAGGCTTGGCGGCTGGTATTCAAATGAAGCTCAGTTCGGCAGTCTGGTCCTGCCCGATCCCAATCAGAGCCCGGATACCGATTTGACCAACGCCTTTTTGCTCAAGATCGGCGACTTGATACCCAAGGAACCCGACAACCTGAACATCTCCATCAGCGGCAGCAACGCCATCCTGAACTGGGATCCCGTCACCCTCACAGTTTATGGCCAAACCGTGACCCCAGACGAATACATCATCTATTACACCGCCGATGATGAGATCCTTGGTCCCTACACCGAGGTGGGCAGGACCAGCGGGACCAGTTTCACCCATATGTTCGTGGCGGCGGCCGAACCGCGGGTCTTCTATCGGGTGAGCGCTTGGAAATATTAGCTCCGGAGCATTTGGAGTTAAGAGATGTAACGCGCAGTTAGAGGGGAAAAGGGCAATAGGGGAAAAAGGGCAAAAGGAAAAGCTGCGCCAATCTGCTTGGAGCTTTTTATCCGTCCAATCCGTGGAATCCGTCTAATCCGTGTGAAATGATCTCTTTTGATCTGGGTGAGGCCTTCATTCTCCCAAAACAGCGCTCACCCTGTAAAACGCTCTTGGATAAAGCGTTCCGGCGCCCACGTGGATGAATTGGGGTGTGGATGAACTGCCCAGAGGGTTGTATTCCCCCTCAGGCCCATCAAGGCTGAAACTGAGCTCATAATGGCCAATTGCGACGGTCTGCCCAAGCAGGTTCTGCGTCACGAGGTCCCAGTTCAGAATGGCATCCTCACCCTGCATGGCGATCGCAAGGCCGGATGGGGCCAGGGGCTTGATATAAGGATTGGCGGTCACGTCGAAGCAGCCCAGGATCAGGCCCACAAGGCTGGCCAGGCCGGGTTGGGTGTCGCTCACATCCGCCAGGGCAAAGGAAGAGGCGATGGTCTTGTGGCCCTCCGCGCTGTTGTAGACCCCCACGGAATTGTCCCCGTGGATCAGGTTGGCCGTGCTGAAGAGGGTGAGGGCAGTGGGTCCGAGAGGCAGGGCGGCATAGGTTTCGGGAGCGGACTGGCTGTAGTCCCAGATCTGTTCCGGATCGCCCAGAGGGCAGGCCAGGCGTTCGATATTGACCACCACATCCAGCGGGGCGATGGTCCCAAATCTGGCCTGGAAAGAATCGCCCGGGTCCCAGGGCAGATCGCCTTCCAGATAGATCCGGCCTCCATTTGCGAGGTAACTATCGAGCATAGCGTGGTCCAGCGAGTCCGGATCAGGCACGTGGGCCTGGAATCCCCATCCGAAGAGGCAGAATATCGCCGCGAAGCGGCTGATGTAGTCGTAATCGGGGATCAGCTTGTCCGTGTAGATCACGTTGAAGCGGCCGTTGGCGTTGATGGCGTCCACGATCCTGGGTCCGCTTTCCCCGGAGGGTTCATAGACCAGGATCTCGGCCTGGGGCGGGTTCTGGGTTCCGGAGTGGCGCACGGCCGGATCGCCGAAGAGGAGGTTGGTATAGACGTTTTTCAGCTCCGGCCAGATGATCCCGCCATCGTCCACGGGATCGCCGAAAAGGTAATACTGGGTGTGGATGAGGTTGGTGAAGCCGGTGGCGGCGCCGGTGGAAAGTTGATTCTCAGCCAGGTTTTCCAGCCAGTGGAGGTTATAGGAGGTAAGCCCGCCCCAGCCGGGATTGGCCCAGCCGACCTTGTACCAGCCTGTGCGCGTGGCGGCGAGGACGCTGACGGCCTTTTTCTCCAGGGCGTATTCCGCCAGGCAGGAGTTGGAATAGGAGTAGTCGAGCTGGCCGTTGTAGCAGGAGGCGCAGAAGAGGATCAGTCCGTCGGGATTGGCCAGGTTGTCGAAAGTGGCTTTGTTGACCATGTTTTGCCAGCTCATCTCCGTGGCGTCCGGAAGGCCGTTGTCATTGGCATCGTCGATCCAGACCTTGCGGGCCGAGGTGGTGGCGGAGCCGTGGGCACTCCAGTTCAGGATGCCATAGCTGTTGGCGCTGAGCTGGTTTTTCAGGTTCGCATAGTCCAGAGGCAGATCGCTGGGGTAGGAAGGCACGAAGCCCGTCTGCTCATACAAAGTGGTGGTCTGCCAATCGCTGAGGACTGTGGCTTTGGCATATTCCATCAGGGTGGCGCCGTCGGTCTGGAGGAAGACGGAGAGCGGCTCGCCCTGGTAATTGAGGTAGGCCGCGGGCAGGAGGGCGCTTTGTTTCCAGGGGGCGGTGGATTGGTCGTAGGCCACGGTGCGGGCGGCGATCTGGGCCGCCACGGTCGTGCTGTTGGTGGAGATGCGGCCCACAAAGATCTCCGGGGTGAAGTCGCAGAGCCAGTCCTGCAGCCCTTCGCCGGGTGAATATTCGCCCAGGATCCCGTCCCCATCGGAGTCGATCACGCTGCTCAGGTCGCCGTAGAAGAAATCCGAGGCCACAAGCTCCGTTCCGTCCGGCTCCGGGGTCAGGTGCATCACCGGGACGGTGTCGTGATCGCCCACCAAAAGCAGGTAGGTAAAGGGCTGGGCGGCATAGGCGGAGATCAGATAGTTGCGCAGTTTGGCTCCCGGATTGGCTCCCGGGCTGGTTGCCAGGATGGCGGAGATATCTGCAAAGGCGGTCACCAGGCCCTGGCTCTGGCGATAGGTTTCCAGGTCTGAGACCGCGGCGTAAAGCGCTGGCGTGGATACGATCAGATAGTCGTAATTCCTGGCCTGCGATTCCCGGTAGTGGAGGGAAAGATCCTCAGGATTGGCGAAGAATCCCGCCGCGGGCGAGGCTCCGGACCTATCCTTGAGGCCCAGGACTGGCGGAATCCGGTTGTCGGCGGCCAGGCGCGATTCATCCCAGGCCAGGCTGAGCCTGAGCTTTTCCTGCCAGTGCCAGGATTGGCCGTCCCAGATTGCGGGGAGGACCCGGAAGCTGGCGTAGCGCACGTCGCCCCAGTGGTGCAGGCCCAAAAAGTTCACCGCCTGGAAGGAGGGCGAAAAGGGAGGGGCGTCAAGAAACCGCTCTCCATCAGTGAAAGGCGGATTGAGCTGGGGAGCGGGGCCGGCGGAAGAAACCGGGGCTGAGAAAAAGTGGGAGTACTCCAGATTGGCGGCTCCGGGGGGCAGGATGACGTTGATGGTCTTCACGGGCAGGCGGGGCTGGCCTGGAGCGGTGAGGGTTCCCCAGCCGGGGCTTGGTGCTTCGGAGCGGGGGTCGAATCCCTCCAGACCCACATCAAGCGCCAGTTCCCCCGCGGCAAGCAGCAGCGGGATTGATATGAGCAGCAAAACAAGCAAAGACAAGCGTGGCATCAGTTCCTCCATCTGTCTTTCTGGCAGGCGGTTTGAACCTGCCAATCCCAGCTTCGGACACGGCGGGGAATTGTCAACATAAATCGGGATGGGGGTTATGAGTGAAGCGTGAGGCGTGGAATCGTGTCAAGGTGAAAGAGTGTAACACTTGCGTCAACCGGCTTTTCCCAATGGATTCGACGGATAAAGAGTTTCCCGCAGATTTACGCGGATGAAAAGGCAGATCGCGCGGATCAGAAAGATCATTTTCTACGGATTTAACGGCTAAGACGGATTGGACGGATAAACAACTGGATCCCGGCAGAACCACCTCACGAATTCGCTTTGCTCCTCCGCGAGAACCCCGGACGCCGGGATGACACCACCTCACCACCTCATCACGTCACCCCGCCAAACCGTTCCCAGCGCAGCTTCCCCTTTTGCCTCCTTCCGGCGCAGCTTAACTCTCAACTCTCAACTCTTAGCTGTGGTTTCACCCTTTCACGAAAACTCTCCCCCTCATCATTCCACAAACTCCAAGCAAAGGGAGTTCATTTAAAGCTTGACAAATATTTCAACTTAGGGAATGCTGGAATCAGTATAATTTTTTACTCAAGGAGATCTCTCATGAAAGCAATTCTCTGCCTCGCGGCCATGCTTTTATTGTTTTCCGCCCTCACATCCGTAACCTGGTCTGTGGTGCTCTTCGACAGTTTTGGGGACGGCTGGAACGGCGGCACAATCAGCGTTTATGTGAATGGCACGATCGTGCTAAACTCCCTTACCCTGGCCTCGGGCTACGGCCCGCAAAGTCATCCCTTCATTGTGCAGCACGGCGATCAAGTCACCACTTTGTACACACCTGGAAGTTGGTCTTATGAGAATGAATACCGGTTGATCAACCAAAACATGGTCACGGTGCATGTGAGCGGGGAGGGAGATCAAACTCCACCCAGCAGCCTCACCGCACCCGTCCTGGCGGAGGTTCTGAACATTTACAGCCATCCGGTGGGCACGCAAACAAACATCGGAGTCCTGCCCGTCTATCCATGGTTTTACTACAGCTATTCCCAGAGCATCTATTTGCGCTCGGAACTACCCTCCACCCTCGGCTACAACCGCATCTCCAAACTGCGCTACCATTGGAACGGAGTGGCCAGCGCCACCAATTCGCTTTCCTGGACAGTCTATATCGGGCATACCACCCTGGCAAGTTTCGCCAACACCACGAGCTGGGTGCCACTCTCCCAACTGACCCAGGTGTTCAGCGGGAATGTGTCTTTGCTGGCCACGGCCGGATGGATCGAGATCACCCTGGACAGGCCTTTTGAATATGACGGCACCAGCAACCTGGTGGTGGCGGTGGACGAGAATACACGCGGATACGACGCTTCCAACGGAAGGTTCTTCCAGACTGCCGTGGCCAACTATCGCAGCCTGGCATCTTACAGCGACGTAACCAATCCCGATCCCGCATCACCGCCGGCGGCTCTACAAAGGCTAAACCAGATACCCAACATCATCTTTGACCTGAGTCCGCTGCTCTACCCCCCCAAAATGGAGGATTTCAGCCGGACCAACATCCCCCGGGCCTGGACCCAGGGCTACTCCAATCCCTTCACATCCAATTTCTGGTTGCTCTACAATACGAGCAGCGCGGGCGGTTCACCAAATGAAATGAGGGCGAATTGGCGTAGCGGGACAGGGACTTCGCGCCTGATCTCGCCTCCGGTCACGACCTCAGGAGTTTCGATGCTCCAGATCGATTTTTACCATTTCTTTGACGATTTTGCCCCCGGACTAACTGCCAAGCTGCAATACAGCCACGACCTGATCAACTGGATGGACGCGGGCTGGAGCCTGGCCAGCGGGGGAGGCAACCAATCCGGGCATTCGACCATCGGCTTGGCCGGGCCATTCCAGGACATCACCTATATCGCCTGGACCCTGGAGGGAGATCATTTCCAGTTCGATTTCTGGTGTGTGGACAATGTGATCATCTCCAGGGACAATATCGACGCCCGGGTCGTGAGCATCGACAATCCAGAAGTGGTGGACCTCGAGCCACTCATTCCCCTGGCCACGGTCCAAAACCAGGGTGACAGCCCCGCCACCTTCCAGGTGACCTATAGCATCGGCAACGGTAATTATGCCAACACGCAATGGGTAAACAACCTGGCTCCCGGGGCCACCCAGCAGGTCACTTTCGCGCCTTTTGCCACCACCTTGGACAACGGCTGGCATATGCGGGTGACCACCCATCTGGCCAATGACATGAATTTCGGCAATGACCGGCTGGAACAGCTGCTGTGGTTCCTGGACCTGGATACCCAAGCTTACGTGGACGTTCATCATTACTCGGATCCCAACCTCGAAGGACCCTCCACCTTCAACCTGAAAACACCGGGCACGGTCACGCATTTGGGTTCACCCTCCGCAACTGAGCTATTCATGGCCGGAGCTGACTGGATCGGCAATCATTGGTACGGAACGGAATGGAGCAGCAGTTCCCTGGAATCAGACAGATACTGGCGGATCGACCACAACAGCGGGGCCCAGACCTACCTCGGCGATAATGGCGTCCCCATTCATGGCATTGCCTGGGATCCCATTGGCCAGATCCTCTATGGCACCGATCTTGCCAATCTCTACACCCTGAACCGCTATACCGGAATAGCGACTCTTGTTGGCTCCCACGTCAACTGCGTATTTATGATCGGCCTGGCTTTCGATCATAATATCAATCGCCTCTATGGAGTTGATTTGGTCAACGACAATCTCTACTGGATCAACACTGCCACAGGACTTGCCAACGAGATCGGGTCCCTGGGAATTCCGATCAATTTCGGTCAGGACCTCGCCTTCGACCGGGACAAGGGCTATCTCTTCCTGGCCGGATACAATGGCGGTTACAGGTCCATGCTCTATTGGATCCGGCCCGCCACCGGACAGGCCTTCAAGATCGGCGATTTTCCCACGAATACCCATATGGTGGGTTTCGCCATCCCCTACGACGCAGGCATCCCGGACGTGAGCATATCTGCCAACGGCACCCTGAGCTGGGACCCCATCCCCGGCGCCACGGAATACAAGATCTACGGCTCCAATACACCCTACGCCGCCACTTTCACCTATATGGGCAGCACGCCTTCGACCTCCTGGCTGGAACCGGGCGGCCTCCAGTCCAAACGCTTCTACAAGGTGACCGCCATCACTTCCACCCGGGACGGAACTTTCGGCGAACCGGTGCTGAGGCTGGATATCAAAGATCCGCTCACCGGCGAACTCCTGGATCCCCAACCGCCTCTGCCCAAAGCTGTTATCGACCGGGCGGCCTGGCCCTCTGACCCTCCCTCCGCGGGACTGGCGCCCTGATGGAGCTTTGAGGCAGAAACAGTTTTAAGTGTAAGCCGCATAAGCCTGGAGTCGAGCGGACCGGTTCTGCGCCTGTCCGTTCAGACTCCGGGTGTATCCCAGGTCCGCATGGACTCCAGAATCACCCCCGCTCCAGAGCTTGCTGGAGTCCATGCTCGTTCCTCTCTCGACTCCAGCATTCCTCCCCTTTTCCCTGACTCACCTGCCTCCTGTATGCCACACGCCGAGTTCCCGCCAGCCGGGCGGGTGGTGGGCGGGTGGCAAGTTAGTGATAGGTGAGTCAGGCAAAAGCAAGGAAAATGATGGTATGAGCCGGATTCCGATGTTGGAGCGTACGCGGTAAAAATTAAAATAATAACCGTTCGTAAAGAACAAATAATTTTCTGCTTGACACTATGGGCGCTGTCTCATTTATATTAATATCCTGTGCATGCACTCTACCAAGGATGATCGGGAGCCCGAGTTTTTCTGGCCCCAAGGTCAGGCGTCCAGCCCGCGGCACAGCTTTGATATTTTAAATACCTGCTGGCGTGGATATAAATCCACAGTGGAGAAACGATGTCAATATTCGATACGCAGGTTTTCCATTTCAGGGGAGGGACCTCAAACAAGGCGGGGGAAAGCAAGCGCGGACAGCAGCAGCAGGCTTTCCCGGACCTGCGAACCACAGAAGCAGCCCTCCGCCCACCACATCACATCATCCAAACAAGCATCATAAGGAGAATAGGATGAAGAACACCAAGATTTTAACCCTATGTGCCGTTATGGTTATTTTCTTTGCCTGCCTCAAAGCGCAATCACATGATTGGCTTTGGGTGACCGGAAACAACCCAGGAGTGTCGCATGGCAATGCAATTGCCAGGGATAATTTGGACAACATTTATATCACTGGTGATTTCCAAGGCACCGCCTACTTTGGGTCCTCAACTATCACCAGTGTCGGATCCTGGGATGTGTTCGTCGCCAAGCTCGACAAAGATGGAAACTGGCTCTGGGCAAGCCGGGCCGGAGGAACGGACGTTGAATGGAGCAATGGGATAGCCGTTGATAACTCCGGAAATGTTTACATCACCGGGGCTTTCTATGCTACTGCTGTTTTTGGCACTACCTCATTGACAAGCGCGGGTGATCTGGATACTTTCATCGCCAAGTTGGATACGAATGGCAACTGGGTCTGGGCGAAAAGGTCCGGAGGGATCAGCAGTGACGAAGGTTTCAGCCTGTGTGTCGACGATGACGGCAATGTCTATTACACAGGCAATTTTCGTGGAACAGCCAGCTTTGGCACAACCAACCTAATCAGCAGCGGATCCACCGACGTTTTCACGGCCAAGCTGGATTCAGCCGGAAACTGGCTCTGGGCAAGTCAAGCGGGAGGATCATCCGGCGAAGAGGGACATGGAATCGCCGCCGACAGCAGTGGCAAGATCTATCTCACAGGCAATTTCTGGGGAACGTCCCAATTTGGCAGCACGACCCTTGTAGCCAGCGGCCCGTATGCAAACAGCTTTGTTGCCAAGATGGACAGTGATGGAAACTGGCTCTGGGCAAAGAGGGCGGCAATGTATAATGGAACAGGCAACGCCATTGCCGTAGGCAGCAACGGGAACCTGCTGGTCACAGGGTGGTTTTACGGGACTGCTGAGTTTGGCGCGACCTCATTAACCAGCAGCGGATTGGAAGATATTTACATAGCCGGGATGGACAGCAATTCGAACTGGTTGTGGGCACAGCGGGCGGGCGGAGGCGGATATGACAGTGGCAATGGGATCGCAGTTGATATGGAGGGTAACGCGATGATCACGGGGAACTTTAATGGGACAGCTAGTTTTGGTTCCCAAACCTTGTATAGCAGTGGATCATCGGATTTGTTCTTCGCAAAATTGGATGCTGGGGGCAATTGGATCCAGGCCATCAAAGCCGGAGGAACTAGTACGGACGAGGGTATGGGGATCGTTTTGGACAACAGCGGAAAAGCTTATCTAACTGGCGAATACAGAAACACCGCTTATTTTGGCCCATACTCCCTTACCAGTTCGGATCCTGGCGCGCGCGCCTTCGTCGCCAAACTCAGCGTTAGAGAGATCAGCCTGTTATCGGCTCCTGCCATGGATTTTGGCTCCCTAACCATCGGCGGGCAATCAGAATGGCAGGCCGTGGCCTTAAGCAATGAGGGAACCCCGAATATTACTATCAGCGAGATTTACTTCGACGGAGATCCACAACACTATGAGCTTGCAGAGAACCCTGGCAGCTTGGTATTGGCTCCCGGGGATTCCACCACCCTGATGGTGCGTTTCAATCCCCAGGAAGCAGGAATTCATAACGATATTCTGCATATTATAAACAACTCCGGTAATCAGCCGGATCTGCAGATAGCCCTCTCCGGAGTGGCGCAGTTTCCCCTCTGGTCTGGCAACATGGTAGTGAGCCAAAACGTCGTCGTTCCCCACGGGATAATCCTGCAGGTGGAACCCGGGACGCAGGTGCAATTCGCGCCTGGCACGGGAATTGACGTCCATGGCAGTCTCCAGGCCCCGGGTACGCAGGATGGCTGGATCACTTTCACCGCCCAGAATGAAGCCCTGGGCTGGGACGGCCTGGCCTTTTTGGGCGAAAACACCCTTGCGGACAGCTCTTATCTGGCTTATTGCCAGATCAGCCACGGCCTGGCGGGTCCCGGAGACCTGCCCGAAGGCGGATTGGTCCATGTGGACGGCTATGACGCTCTGACCCTCGTCAATTGTGTCCTGAATGAAGGAACCGCCGATCAAGGCGGCGCCCTGGCCCTGCTTAATTCCTCCGCGGAAATCTACAACTGCGTGCTGCATCACAACAATGCCGCCAGCGGTGGCGGGGCCGTCTATCTGAACAACTCCAACTCCCTGCTGGCCCATCTGACCATCGCGGACAACGCTTCCACGGCCGGTCCGGGGGCCATTCTGGCAGAAAACTCAGGCAGCGCCAGGATCTTCGGCTGCAACATCTGGGACAATGGAGAAAGTCCTCTCTCCGGCGACATACTGGTGATGTATAGCAACGTCCAGGGCGGTTGGCCCGGCTCCACCAATATCGCTTCGGACCCGCGCTTCGACCCCAACTACCCCGGCCATTATGCCCTCAGTTCCACCTCTTCCTGTCTGAACCGGGGGATCCCCGATCCCGCCAGCTATCCGCTGTTGCCGGATTTCGACATCATCGGCAATCCACGCGTCCATGCCCACACCCAAAGCGCCTACAACCGCCCGGACATCGGCGCCTGTGAATTCGCCGGGATCCTGGATCCCACGGACTTTTCCGCCACCGACGGCAACAATGATTATCCCGGGCACGTATATCTGAGTTGGAGCTATTCCAGCGCCTACCTGCCCAACGACGGTTTCCAGATCTATCGCGACGGCTCGCTGCTGGTGACCCTCTATCCCCACATCACCAGCTACGCCGATTACAGCGCCATTCCGGGACAGCAGCATGCCTACACCGTGCTGGCCTACGCGGGCGGGGAAACCTCCAATCCGATCTCGGACACCGGCTACATCAAGCCCAACGGCATCATCACCGGCAAGGTGGAAACCCCCAACAACAATCCCGTGGCCGGGGTGTTGATCTCGCTTGACCCATCGGAAGGCCACTGCCTGGAATTCGGCCCCGGATCCTATTTCCAGGTGGAAGTCCCGAACGCCGACCTGAGCGCCGCCTTCACCCTGGAAGCCTGGTTCAAAACGGCTTCCGCGGATATCGCCCTGCTCTCCAAACTTGACGAGGCGGAAACCGACCTCAAAGAGCTGCGGATCGACGCCTCCGGCAGGCTGCTCTATACCGACGGAGTCTCGACCCTGGCCCAGTCAGGCGATTCCCCCGCTGTGAACGACAACGCCTGGCACCACGTGGCTTTAGCCTACGACGCCAGCCAGGGCAGGGGCTATCTCTATCTGGATGGGATCAGCGTGGCGGATGCCTCAGTGATCTTTTCCGATACCCCCGGAGGCATGCTATATGTACAGGATGACGCCTTCACCGGATTTATCGACGACATCCGGCTCTGGAATCTGGCCCGCACGGAAGCCCAGATCCAGAGCTGGAGAAACCTCATCCCGGCTTGGAATTCCCCGGGCCTGATCGGCTACTGGGCCATGAACGAAGGCCTGGGCAGCCAGGTCTTTGACGCCACCAACAACGCCCACATCGCCAGCACCAACGCCGCCTGGAGCAGCGCGGGACCTGGCGTTTTGCTCGGCGCCGTCACCGGCAACTGGGGCGAATACGTGATCTCCCAGATCCCCTATGGCAACTACACCACCTTCACCGTCACCCCCAGCAAGCCGGGGCACATGTTCCAGCCCGAACAACGCCTCGTGACCCTCTCCCAGAGCAACATCAGCGCCAACAACGTCGATTTCACCGATAATTCCCTGATCCCCATCTCCGGGCATGTGATTTTCTACGACACGGTCTGCCCCGTGGTGGGCGCCACGATCTACCTGAACGGCTCTCAGGCCGTGCCTTTGGTGCTGACCAATACCGAAGGCTACTATGTGCTGGAAGTGGAGCACGGAACGGCTTGCCTGGTCTCGGTGGAATACAAGGGCCACACTTTCGACCGGACCTGGGACCTGGGCGAGGTCACCTATCCCCGCACCGATATCGATTTTCAGGATGTCTTCACCACCGGGCTGTTCGTCCAGGTGGTGGGAGGTTCTGATGACTGGCCCCTGGGGGATTTCGACGTCGCTCTGAACTCCGTGGACGGGCTCTACACCCGCGTCGTGACCGGACAGGACTGGTTCACAGGCATGGTCCTGGTCTCCACCATTCCGCCTCTGGATTTCAATGTGACCGTAAATCCCGCCGGGGACGACCCCTTCAACCTGGCTGTGGATGACCAGTTCCAGTCACTCAAAACGAAGCATCTTGATTTGCGGGACGCGGACGCGGACCCGGACACACTGCGCTATGAATGGCGCGCGCCTTTGCAGGCGGAGGTGATCTGGCCGGACGGACTGGAACTGAAATACTTCGCGGACGACAGCGAGCAGCTCTACGGCTTCTACGTTTTGGACCAGAACGTGTGGGTGGAACTGGAACTCCGGGCCTTTGAGGATTACAGCCTGCCCGCCTTCCCGGGACGCAAGACCTTCCTCACCGCTTGCGACATCCTGGTTTCAGACGATGTGGGCGCCATCGGCTCCACCGAAGCCAATTTCTCCGGCGAACAGAGCTACACCTATCGCTTCGCGCCCTATCTGCCCAACATCCTGGACGGAGGGGCCCGCCCCTATCAGAACCTGCTCGAGGTAACCATCCACGACACCGCGCTGGAACGCTTTGCCACTCACGCGGATTGGGTGATAACCCAGGGCGCCCGGCCCACCGAAAGCACCTACGCCACCACCTCTCCGGAAATCCCGTTCCTGATCCTGCACGATCCCCCCGGAGACTCCAGCTATTCCTCCTTCCGCGAGTCCAGCAGCAGCAGCGTCGCCTGGGGCGTCTCCGTCAGCAGCGCCTATGAGCAGGGCAATCAGGTCAGCGTCCATCTGGGGCCGACTATCTCCGTCTCGGCGGGTCCCTCCTTCTTCTCGGTCCAATCCACCACGGACTACATCTTCGACCTGGATTTCGGCTATTCCTGCCAGACGGTCCAAACCAACGCCAGCGAGGTCTCCTACACCTTCACCACCAGCGAGGAATACCGCACCTCGGACCAGGACCTGCTGATCGGGCGCGAATCCGACCTCTACGTCGGCGGCGCGCTGAACCTGATCTGGGGCCTCACCCGCGAATTGCTCTGGGATGACGACACACAAGAGGTCACCCTGCGGAACAACGTCATGGTGGTGCCCGACGGCTTCGACACCGTCTACATGTACACCGAGGCCCAGATCCTGAACAACGTGATCCCGAACCTCATCGCCATCGGAGACACCAGCTCCGCCGCCATGTGGCAAAGCTATGTGGACATGAATGCATCCAACATCGCCAACGCCCTTCCCAATCCCAACCATCCAGCCAACGTTTCCTTCAACGCCGGGGCGGGCTACCTGTTTGAAGAAACCTCCAGCGTGAGTTCCAGCCAGACCATTGTTTTCGAACAGACCGTGAGCGAATCCTTCGGTACGGAGATCGGCCTGGTGATCAACGGAATGGGCGGCTCACTTGGATTCACCTTCGAAACGGCCCTCACCCTGGGATCTTCCCAGACGGGCTCCTACGCGACCGAAACCGCGGTCAGCTTTGAATTGGCCGATGACGACGAGGTCAGCCACCTGAACTTCCAGCCGGATTATTTCACGGTGGATATCAAAAAGGATCCCGTCTATGGCACCCCCGTCTTTGACCTCTTGGCTGGGGCTTCCTCCAACCGCTGGGAGCGGAATACCCTGCCCCGTGACGGGGTCAGCTTCTCCGCCAACACCTACACCGCCAGCGGCCTCCAGGACGGCGAAACAGCCGCCTTCCTGCTCCAATTGGGCAACACTTCCCAAACAGGCGAACACCGGCGCTATTTCCTCACCCTCCTGCACGCCACCAATCCCGGCGGCGCCACTATCCTGATCAACGGACTGCCCGTGGTGGACAGAATGGCCTTTGATGTGCCTCCCGGACAGCAGGTTCAGGCCGTGATGACCGTCGCTCAGGGCCCCGCCGCCTATGAATATGAGGGCCTCACCCTGGAATTCTTTGCCGAAGGCGACCGCGGGCATGAGGGCCCGGAAGGCCACGCTTTCTGGGTCACGCGAGGCTTCAACGTGTATTGGGAACCGCCCTACAGCCGCGTCAGCATAGCCAGGCCGGAGGATGGCTGGATCGTGAACCAGGCCTCGAACAACAGCCTGGAGATGATGCTCACCGGCTATGACCTCTCCAAGCCGGATTTCAACTCCCTGCTCCTTGAGTACAAGCGCCCGGCCGCGATAGACTGGCTGCCTGCTCTGGAAATCCCGCGCGACAGCCTGCTTGCCCATCCCAACTACATAATCGTTGCTTGGGACGTTTCAAGCCTCTCCGACGGGCCCTGGCAGATCCGGGCCGGTACCACGGACAACATCCAATCCAACTATTACACGGCTTCCCTGAACGGTACGCTGGACCGGACTTCCCCGGCGGTCTGGGGCCTGCCTCAGCCCTCGGACGGGATCCTGGGCCTGGGCGACCTGATCTCGGTCACTTTCACCGAGCCCATCGATCCCAATTCCGTCCTGCCTGGCTCTGTTTCACTCATCATCACGCGTACCGGTCTGCCGGTCGACATCAACGTCCAGGCCAGCGGCAACGCGGTTTCCATCGTGCCCCTGATCGCCAATTACTGGCTGGAGAACGAGACCCTGGAGGCCACGGTGCAGGGCTTGACGGACCTCCATGGCAATCCGCTCGCCGCGCCGGTCTCCTGGGAGTTTTTCGTGAACGCCAATCCAGTGTACTGGACCCAGCCCAAGATCGAACTGATCAAGGCCCTGGGCGAACCCCTGAGTGTGAGCGCCCAGCTCCACAACTCCGGAGGCCAGTATTCCAGCTTCAGCATCGCGGGTCTGCCCCAGTGGCTCACGGCTGTGCCAGGCTCCGGAAATCTGCTGCCTCTGGAGACCCAGTCCATCACCTTCAACATCAGCGAGCAGCTTGGCTATGGCGTTTTCCGGGATACTGTCTACGCGGATATTCCCGCCCTGGGACGCGAGCCTCTGGCCTTTGAGATCAGCGTTTTGGCCGATCCACCCGCCTGGGCTTCCGTGCCGCTGGGCAATTTCGACCATTCCCTGTCCATCACCGGCCAACTCTTCCTGGAAGGCGAGATTTCCGCCGATCCCAACGACGTCATCGGCGCCTTTGTCCTCGATCCGGCCTCCCAAACCCTTGTCTGCCGCGGCTTCGCGTCCCTCATCAGCGTTCCCTGGCTGCCAGGCTCGTATCAATTCTACCTCACCGTCCACAGCGATCTTGATTCCGGCGAAGAGCTCTTCTTCCGGGTTTGGGATTCCTCCCAGAACAAGGAGCATTGGGGCATCCAGGAGCAGTTCTTCTTCTCTTCAGGAGCGGTTTATGGCACACCCCTGGACCCGGTGCTCATCCACGTAAATCCGGAGCTCTACTCTTCCAAGCCCTGCTCCGCCGGCTGGAACTGGCTCTCCGTGAACCTGGAGAGCCCATCCATGGACCTGGACGACGTTCTGGCCAGCCTCCAGCCCTCCGCCAACGACCTTATCAAGAGCCAGACCGCCTACGCCCAATACGTTCCCGGACTCGGCTGGGTGGGCGATCTGCAATCGGTCTCCACCACCCAGGGCCTGAAGCTCAAACTGGCCCAGCCTGATGAACTGAGCGTGATCGGACTGCTGGAGGATCCGGCCGCCACGCCGATAAATTATGCCAGCGGTTGGAATTGGATCGGCTACCTGCCCCACGTCAGCATCAGTGTGAACGAGGCTTTGGCCAACCTCGCCAATTCCGCCACCGGCGACCTCATCAAAGGCCAGAACGGCTACGCGCAATACATCGCGGGTTATGGCTGGTACGGCTCCCTGCTGTTCCTGGAACCCGGGGCCGGATACATGCTCAAGACGTCTTCCAGCGGGAGTTTCACCTATCCGGATTATGAGATCCCGCGGGGCGATCAGATCGATATCTACGCCCGGGAACTCCAGCGGCTCAGGGATCCAAGCGGCTGGCAGGTCGATCCCGCCGCCTATGAATTCACCTCAAACATCACCTGCGTGGTCCTGCAAAACGGCCTGCCCCTGGATACCTCCAACGCCCTGCTGGGCGCCTTTTACGGCGATGCATGCCGGGGAATCGCGGCTCCGGTCTGGGTGGTGGACAAATGGGTGTTTTTCCTCACCCAGTATTCCAACGTGCAAAACCAAACCCTCTCCTACAAGGTCTGGCTGGCCGATACGAATGAGATCTTCACCGCCGCCGAGGCCCTGCCCTTCGTGAACAACCAGGTCCTGGGCGATCCGCTCGCGCCCTTCGAGTTCCATATCGGCCCCGCGGACCTGGGCACACCCCAAAACATCCTCCTGCAGATCGTTGCTGGCTCGCTCATCCTGAGCTGGGACGAGGTCTCCGGCGCCGGGCTCTACAAGGTCTTCGCTTCCGACATTCCGGACGCGGACTTCGCGGACATCACTTCCTCTGGATCCTTCACAACAGGCTCCGGACGGGTTTCCTGGACCTGCTCCCAGCCCGTCCAAAACCGCCGTTTCTACCTTGTGCGGTCTGCCACCTCAAGCATCCGTAAATAGCACTTCTAAAAACCAATACCGATGGGTGGGATACATTTCCCACCCATTTTTACCCTCTGGCTCCCCTTATCAATACGGTGTCAATACGGACTCATTACGGACAAAGTCCGTAGTGAGTCCGTATTGATAGCGTATTGATCAGGAGGGTGGGAAAGAGGCCGGAAAGATAAGTCATTGGCAGACAATTGTTTTCATCATTTTGAGGAATCGCTGGTGATGGGAGCCCCGGAGAGGCGACAGATCATAGCGGTGGTGCGGAACGACCGCAGGGAGTGCAGCCCCCCGATAGGAAAAACCGACGTATGATGGACCCCGGAGGGTCAAGGCTGTTTACAAACCCCGCCGCAGGTGGGGTGAAGGACAATAGGCCCGGGATTTATCCCGGGTATCTGTGTGGGATATGTCTCTATGGTCAATTCCCCATTCCCTCCTCAAACACAGATGTGATCTGTGTTTGAGGAGGGAGTGGAGTCATAAAACATTGATGCCTGCATATTGAAACACGACGGCTGAAGCCGCCGCCTATATTCCTGCACCCCACCTGCGGCGGGGTTTTTTCAACTGCCTGCGCCGGGTTGATACGCCACAACTCATAACGCATAACTCATAACGCATAACTCATAACGCATAACTCATAACGCATAACTCATAACGCATAACTCATAACGCATAACTCATAACGCATAACTCATAACGCATAACTCATAACGCATAACTCATAACGCGTAACGCATAACGCGTCACGTTAAAACGCTAAAACCCTAAAACGCTACAACGCTACAACTCCATTCCGAGCTGCTCTTTGATCCAGCGGGTCATGGTATTCAGGGCCTGAGGCGCAATGGTCTGTTCGATCTTGGCATATTCGTTTGGATGTCCGGTTTCGGCTTGCTGGAAGAGGTGGTTCAGCCCGTCCAGCTCGAATAGTTCGTAGTTTTTGTTGCCCGCCTTGTCCAGGGCCGCGCCGATGGCCTCCAGATTCACTCTGGACGGCACCTGCAGGTCCTTCGAGCCGATCAGGGCCAGGACGGGTTGCTGCACTTTCTCCAGGATTGGCGCGGGATCGTGGCGGATGAAGAAGAGCATCCAGGGATTTGTCATCTGGGCGATGAACTGGGTGATGACATCCTCTTCGGAATAGCCTTCGGGGATGTCGACCTGGCCATCCGCGACGCTCTGGACAAGGAATTCGCGGATCTGAGCGGTCAGGGCCTCGGGATCCTGTTCTTTCATGATCATGGCGAAGATGTTGCGGTTGATGTTCAGGGATCTCTCGATCTTGGCCTCGTCCGGTTCGTCGACCCGCCAGATCAGTTCTTCTTGCAGAAGCAGGAGCCTGTCTCCCCGGAGGCCAGGCCCAGCCAGCAGGACGATGAAATCCAGTTCCGGAATTTCGCCTGCGACCAACGGGGCGATCAATCCGCCTTCGCTATGGCCCGCCAGGCCGATCCTGCCTATCTCCGGGCGGCTTTGCAGGTATCTGACCGCGCTGGCCGCGTCGGAGGCGAAATCCAGAGTCGTGGCGGAGGCGAAATCCCCTTCCGAAGCCGCGAAACCGCGGTCGTCATAGCGCAGGACGGCAATCCCGGCGCGGGTTAGGTGGTCGGCGATCACCAGGAAAGGCTTGTGCCCCATCAGTTCTTCATTTCTATCCTGGGGCCCGCTTCCGCTGATCAGGATCACGGCCGGGTGTTTGCCTTTTTTGTCCGGCAGAGTGAGGGTCGCGGACAGTTTGATCCCCGCCTCAGGATTGGTGAATTGAAGCTCCTCGACCTCATAGGGGAAGGGCTCCTGAGGCTCCTGAGGCCGGATGTAAACAGGCTTTTCCATGGCTTCGCGCCGCAGATCCAGCGGCAGTTCATATCCGGATTGGCTGAAGGTTCCGGAGATGGCTTCGTCTTTGAGTTCTCCCGTATAAATGATGGGAGGCGTGTCCATTTCCAAAATGAGGATTGGGTCCGTGAAGGCCACCCTGCTGACCTGAATGCCGAAAGCGCCCTGGTCCGGGCTGTCGAAAGTGGCGGTAAGGCCTTCTGCGGAGGAAGTGATGTGAAACACGATCCGCAGCTTCATGCCCTCAATATCCAGCATGCCGTGCCAGTCGCCCGTGATATCCTGTCCAAACGCGCAGCCCAGGCTCAAAGCCAGCGCCAGCGCCAATAAAACTGCTTTCATTGTCTTCCTCCCTGATAAAAATTCAGTGGTTCGATATGAATCACATGTTACATCTTCCTGGTTTTTGTCAAGCTAAAAGGCTTGTTCAGCCTCTGAGCACAACCCGCGTATCCCTGATCTCTTTCTTTTTTTCCCCGCCGCTGGATCGGTGGCATTTGGGTGAAGGTTTTGCCCCACGCGGGAGTATAATCAATGACGAACAAGATCCCCCCTGGAAAAGTTCAGATTCCGGGGCGGCGGAAAACGAATGGCGGGAGTCTGCGGACTTTGCGGCCACCAAGGAGTATCAGACATGCGCAAGATCCTGCTTCTTTGCCTGCCGGCGCTGCTGCTGGCCTCATGCATCGTACACGAAGCCAGGCCGCCTTTTCTGGCCAGGTTCACCAACATGCTCTACACGGATATTTGGATCCAGGTTGACGGCTACGGCTCGCGGGTGATCTCCCCGGGTGAAACCGTCACCTTCAGGATCGAGAGACAAGACCAATGCTACAGCTACTCAGCCTTCACCCATGGCCAGGATGCCAATGGCGAGGCGATCGGCCTGGTGGTGGATTGGTCGCGCACCAACGAGATCTACGGCGATTCCTACAACACCTACCTGATCACCTTTCCGGACCTGTTCTTCCTGAAAATGCGCAACACCGGCTGGCGCGACCTGCGGCCCCTCCATGTGAACATCGGCTTTCCCGACCAGACGGTCGACGACATCATCATCCCGGGCAACGGGATCACCTACAACACCGGATACTACAGGGCCTACGCCGGAACCCGGGTCCAGGCCAATTGGATGGACATGCCCTCGGACTACACCTACTGGCAACACCAGGTCCATTTTAACTTCCCCTGGACCAATAACCAGTCGGTCACGCTGCTCAACACCTTCAAATCGGACGCCTCCGGCAAAACGGTGGGCGAAGCAAGCAGCGAGATTGGTTCCAATGCCCTTGATCCACGCGTCAATGAGCCCTTCGGAACAGACGCCGGCACACCGCGCGAGGCGAGTGGAGGTTTGTTGTTGCCCGCGGATTAAAAGGGATTTTCATACGGATTGGACGGATTAAGAAGTTTCCCGCAGATCACGCGGATAAAAAGCGGATCGCGCGGATTTAAAGAGAGTTTCATACGGATTTAACGGATGATACGGATTAACGGATAAAGAGATGTGAAACACGTAACACTGCCAGACCACGCCAAAACGACACCACGCCACCGCGCCCCTTCGTGTAATTCGTGTAATTCGTGGACAGGTCCCATCAGCCCTAACCCATAACGCCAAAACGTTACAACGCTAAAACCATAAAATCCCCTCACCTTTTTCCGTTTTTTTCGTCTGTTTCCGCGCTTTTCCGCGCCACCCAAGCTGTCCTGCCTCCTTCTCTTTCCGCCCTCCTTCCAACTCCCGAAAAATATAGTTTGCCTGGGTAGCGGAGCGGGTTATCCTATAAATACCCCCATGGGGTATATTAAGGAGCCGAGATATGAAAACATGCTGCCCAGACACGAGGAAAGCGCATCACGGCGCGGAGCTGAAAAAGAAGCTGGCCAACCGCCTGAAGCGGATCGAAGGCCAGGTGCGCGGGATCCAGAAGATGATCCAGGACGACGTCTATTGCGACGACGTGCTCACCCAGATCTCCGCCGTGCGCAGCGCCCTGGGTTCCGTTTCCCAGGAGCTGTTCGAGGCCCATCTTAATTCCTGCATAGTGGACCAGATCCGCTCCGGCTCCCCCAATATCCTGGACGAGCTGAAACAAACCATCGCCAAGATGGCGAAAACCTGAAGACCTACAAGGAGCCTACAATGAACAAAGCATTGATGATAATCCTGGCCAGCCTGGTGCTACTGCCTCTGGTGGCACAGCATTGCGGAAGTTGCCCCGCCGGCTTGCAAGCCGAGGCCAAATCAACCTATACCGCCTCCGACGCGCCTGTGCTTTCCACCAAAAAAGCCACGCCGCTCTACGACAACAAGAGCGTCACCTATAAATGGGACAAATCCCCCAAGATCGGCACCCACATCCTCTACGTGACCGTCAGGGACAAGAAGAACAGGCCTTCGGACGATTTCACGATCACCGCCAACGCCTACATGCCCTCGATGCGGGGAGCCCACGACACAGGCCCCAAGGCGATGCGGATGAACAAGCAGAAGCAATACGCCATCCCGGTCAATTTCATGATGCTCGGCGACTGGGAGATCGAGCTGCAGTTCAGCAAAGACGGCAAGGTGCGCAACACCGCGCTGGTCAAACTCGAGATTTAAGAAACAGGAAACATTCCCATGTTCAGCCCGAAAACCAAACTTGGAGCGGGCTTGGGGAATATGATCAACCGCCCCCGGGCGGCCCTGGCGATTCTGGCCCTGCTGAGCTTGGCCGGAGGAACCCTGAACGCCCAAGGGAGGCTCCTGTTTGCCGAAGCCCAGGCCGTGGGAAGCTGGGAGAGCCCGTCCAACTCCTTCCGCCCCTACTCCATGCATCCTGATGAGGCGATGCAGAAGCCCTCGCTGGGCTTTGACCTGGTCCAGCGCCTGGGCGGGGAAGGGCGCGACTGGGGCTATCTGGCGGTCCAAGCCCGCCTGGCCTATGACGAAAACCGGCCTTCCCGCCTGGAACCCCAGCTCTACAACGCCTTCCTGAACTTCAAGGCCCCGGGCTTCGACGCCTGGATCGGCCACAATAAACCCGCCCTCGGCCTGTCCCTCACCCTGGACAACCACGCCCAGATCCTGATGGACAACACCATGAGCGGGCTGGTGATGGACCGCGATTGGGGGCTGGGGCTGAATTTCAACCGCGGCAGGCCCGAGCTGGCTGTTTCCCTGACCACGGGAAGCGGCATGGCGCTTGCTTACGACGAAAGCTGGCTGCTGGCCGCGCGCGCCGGGCTGGGGGAACATTCCCGGGAAAACATCGCCCTGGGGGCATCCCTGGCAGCGGGAACCGTGTTCAAAACCATGGGCTACCATTTCATGCACGACCTGGCGACCCACCGCCTCCTGCTGGGCGGGATCGATTTCAGCCGGCGGATCACGGCCTTTGAACTGCGTTCCGACCTGCTCTACGGAAGCTTTCACGAGAACCCGGCCTACGCCGCACTGGCTCGCCTGACCTGGTTCCCGCTTCCGGAAGACCGGGCGGAGATCACGCTGCAAGGGCAGTTTCAGGAACTCGCGGGAGCGGCGGTCCAGAATTACTCGCTGGGCGCGGGCTACCGGCTCAGCCCGGACCTGGCCCTGCGCTCTGCCTTCACCTACTCGGAGCCGGCGGAAAGCGGCACCATCGCCCTGCAACTCTATTACTACAAAGCCCTGCCCTTTTAGGAGGGACCATGCAAAAATTCACCTTACTCATCCTGTTCGCGCTCCTCTGGCTGCCTGTCTGGGCGGCGGTGGGCTGCGACCTGAATGACCCCGATAAAGACGTGGCCCGGCTTTTTCCCGGTTCCACGGGCTATAAGACCAGCTACCGCACGCTGAGCAGGGAGGGTGGTAAAGCCCTCCTGGCGAAGGTCGAGGCGGATCTGGGCGATAAATTCAGCGGCCTCTACGAGACGATCGACATCCCCTACACCCTCTATACGATCTACAAAGGGGAAAGCAAGATCGGCTACATCCACGGGGTCAACCAAAAAGGGCGCTACGGCGGCCTGCAGATCTTCCTGAGCCTGGACAACACCGGCAGGATCACCAACATGTACCTGCAAAAGATCAGCTCGAAGAATGCCAAACTGTTCCGGGCGGAAGCCTTCACAGCGCAGTTCACGGGGCTGAACCAAAAAGACCTGGCCACCTGGGACGTTGGGAAAGGGAGCGGAAAGGGAAAGACCCTCGCGATCAAAAATCCCGCCCCCGGCGACCCGGATTTTGCCGCGATCATGCGCGGCGTGAAGAAAAACCTGGCGCTCATGCGGCATTTTGCCGGCTGGTGAGGCCAAAAGGAAGTTTGAAATGCCAAAGATAAGCACCATCGCCTATAAGAACCTGAAGCGCAAGCGGGCGCGGACGGTTTTGACCCTGCTGGGGATCGCCCTCTCCACCTGGGTCCTGATCAGTTTGCTGGGCTTTAACAAAGGATATGAACGCTCCCTGAATTCCGACATCGACAACCTCGGTTTCCAGGTGCTGCTCACCGCCAAAGGCTGCCCCTATGAAGCGGCGACCCTGATGATGCAGGGCGGCAGCGGTTTGCGCTACATGCCGGAAAGCGTGATGGACAGCCTCCAGGCCCATCCGGAGGTGCAGGTCCTGACCCCGATGCTGATGCAGGCGGTGTTCGACCCCTCGGTGGGAGAAACCGGGGCCATCGCGGCCTACAACGGAGTCGATCCCGCCACCTTCCCCGCGATGCGCAGCTATCTGGAATTCGCCCAGGGTGGGTGGTTCACCGATCCCGAAGCCCTGGAAGCGGTGATCGGCTATGAAGCCGCGGAGCTGGAGCAGCGTGAGGTTGGGGACATCCTCCTGATCCCGGAGCAGGAAGTGGAACTGCAGGTCGTGGGCATCCTCAAGCGCAGCGGGACCCAGGACGACGGCACCATCTTCGTCCCCTACAAGGCGCTGCAAAAGGTTTTCGGCTTGGAAGGCCAGCTCACCAGCGTGGGGATCAAGGTGGACAAGGAGACCGACATCGCCGCCTTTGAAGAAAAGCTCTACGACCTCCCGGACGTGCAGGTGGTCTCCATGGCGCAGGTGAAAAACACCATCTCCAATCTGGTTTCCACGGCGCGGGTGATGGTGATGTCCATCGCGCTGATCGCCATCCTGATCGCCATGGTGGGGGTGATGAACACCATCCTGATGTCCGTTTTGGAAAGGTATCAGGAGATCGGGATCATGAAGTCCATGGGCGCCTCCGCCGGTCACATTTTCCGGCTGATCTGGAGCGAGACGGTGATCCTCTGCCTGCTGGGCGGGATCATCGGCACCCTGCTGGCTTTGGGGCTTTCCGCGCTCACCGAGACCCTGATCCGCAATCTGCTGCCCTTCTCCCCCAAAGGCTCGCTGATCCTGATCGATCTGCCCCTGGTGCTGCGTTCCATCGCCATCATCGTGGGCATCGGCATCGTCAGCGGGATCTATCCGGCCCTCAGAGCCGCGCGGATCAAGCCCATCGAGGCCATCCACAGCAGCGAGGGGGACTCATGAGCATCATCACCGCCACCAACCTGAGCAAGACCTACCTGCGCGGCGCGGAGGAGATCCGGGCCGTGGACGGGGTGGACATTGCGATCGAGGCCGGGGAATTCGTTTCCTTCATGGGACCCTCCGGATCCGGTAAAACCACTCTGCTCCACCTTCTGGGCTGCCTGGACAATCCCAGCGGCGGAGACCTGAGCGTTGCCGGCAGGATCGTCTTCACAGACGGAAAAGCCATGCCGGAACGGGAACTGACCCGGATCCGCCGGGACACTTTTGGCTATATCTTCCAGAAATTCTATCTGATCCCCACCCTCACGGTCAAAGAGAATATCCTGCTGCCCTTTGCCTTCAGGACTGGCCGCACCGGGAACGCGGAAGTTGCCGGGATCGCCTCCAGCCTGGGCTTGGAGCAGCGCCTGAACCATCTGCCCAAGGAGATCTCCGGCGGGGAGATGCAGCGCGTGGCCATCGCCCGGGCTCTGATCAGCGATCCCAAGATCATCCTGGCCGACGAACCCACCGGCAACCTGGACAGCAAGCGCAGCGACGAGATCGCGGACATCCTGGCAGATCTGAACCGCTCGAGAGGGATCTCGATCATCCTGGTGACCCACAATCCGGCTGTGGCCGCCCGGGCGGGGAGAATGATCGAACTGCGCGACGGAAAGCTGATCTGAGCGAAGCGGGGCCCGTTCCTGTCCGGGGCAGGAATCAGGAACTCAGGCCCGGCGAATCCGAAAGAGCTATTACGCCAGGCTCAATGGCCGTGGTGTTCGCCACTGCCATGCAGGGCTTTGTGGATCGCTTCCACATAGTGGATGAAGGTCACATAGGCCTGCACATGCCTGCGTCCGGCCCCCACGTCATCCGGAGGGTATTGGCGGGTTGACTGGACCGCGGCGAACTTTTCCAGGATGCCGTGTTCAACATGGGTGGAGACCTCTTTGGCCAGTTCCTCTATCCTGCCTGTGCGCACGGCTTCGTCAGCCGCCTCGATTCCGGGTTCGGCTTCCGTGTCTTCAGGCTTGAGCCCTTCATAGGGCGCGCCTTCGCCAGCCCTGTGGATGCGCACCAGGGTCTCAAAGAAATACATGTCGGCCAGCTCTTTGGCTTGGGGATCCAATTTCCTTACATCGAGGGTTTTACGAAAAGCCTCACGAATGGCGGCTTCGTCCTGGGGCTGGACCCAAACCAGCACCAGATCTACGTTCCCGGTGTCCAGGGCCTTGACGGCGGCTTGCACGACCGGTCCTTTGACTGTGTCGCAATGCCCCAGCAGCACGGGGATGAAAAAAGGCAGGACATCGCCGTCGGAAACAAGCTGCAGCAAGGCCATGGCTGCCAAAACCAGCAGCGCTTTGACCAAGGTTTGCTTAAGCATCTCAACCTCCCTGTTCAGGTGTTTTCGAGGCCGGGCTGAACTCTCCGGGCTGTTCCGGTTTGCCGGTCCGGCCGCTGGTTTATTTCAGAAACGCTTGCGCGGTTCAAATCCACTTTAGAGGAAAAGTTCTGCCAGGGGTTTCCTGTCCTGGATCTGGGCTTCGCGCTTTTGATTGAACTCCGAAAGCATGGCGGGATCGCCCAGCCAGCCCACCACGAACATGGTGAGGGGTTCCACCCCCTCGGGAAGTTCGAAGTGTTCGGCCGCCTTTTCCCGGGAAAAACCTGCCATGTTGTGCACATAAAGATCCATCAGGGTGGCCTGGGTGGTGAGGTTGCCGATGGCCAGGCCCAGATCGTGGGCGGCCCAGCGGTTGGGTTTTCCGCTGTCGCTGAAGTGGTTCTGGATCAGGGCCAGGATCAGCAATGGCGCGGAAGCGGCCCATTCCTGGTTGCCTTTCATCAGGCAGTCAAAGAGTTTTTCATACTTCTCCGAGCCGTCCCGCAGCGACCAGATGAAGCGCCAGGGCTGTTCGTTGTTGCAGGACGCAGCCCAGCGGGCGGCTTCAAACAGGGTCAGCGCCTGCTCCTCCTTCAGCATCCGGTCGGAAAAGGCGCGCGGGCTCCAGCGTTTTTGGAGCAGTTCATGGATGGGATGGGTAAATTCAGGCCTGGGTTTCATGGTTTCTCCTCAATTCTCATGTTTTTACTCTCCTGATGGCGCACCCTGAATAGGGGGCTCCTATTCCCCCGGGGCACCGTCTTTACCAAATAGAAGGCCCGGGGCAGCAAAGCGCCGCCGCTGTGGGTCCAGCCTGGCGACGAAGATGTCCTCGTAATTGTACAACCCGTATGCCGTCAGCTCGGTGAAGCCGAAAGAGATCGTGGAATAGAAGAAACCCGTCACATAGCAGTGGCCCCAGGCGTCCGTGCAAACCGCCCAGGCGAAGGTTTCCTGGGCGCTCAGACAGGCCCCCAGCCCGATGAGCAAAAACAAAGTCAGATACAGCTTCATGATCAGCTCCTTGAAAATGACTGGCGCGGCCCCGGCCTGGCGGTAGATACTGGAACAGGACCGGTTCTCGCCGCGTCTTTTTAGGCATATATCCACACATTTCCCAGACATTGTTATTCACAGAATATGTCAAGCAATTTCTCTCGCCCGGTGCTCCCAAACCGCTGAAGCCGGGCAAGCCACGGGCATGTACTCAACTAACCAAAATCAATGAAACAGAGGAGCAGAGAGACCGGGAAACGCGAAGGAAGAGAAAGGGGAAAAGGGGGAATCTGGCGTACAGGCCTGAATTGGCTCCAGGCGGATAATGAACTTGCCAATCCGAAGATTCCGTTTAAAATATCAGTATAGCATACCAAATCAATAGGATATGCAAAGGAGTTGATCATGAACAGATTGGAAAACAAGATCGCCCTGATAACGGGCGCGGCAAAAGGGATGGGCGAGGCCGACGCGAGGCTGTTTGCCTCTGAGGGCGCCGCTTTGATCCTCACGGACATAGACAAAGAGAATCTCGACCGGGTCGCCAAAGACCTGGCAGAATCTGGAACAAAGGTATTGGCCCTGAGGCAGGACGTTTCCTCCGAGGAGGACTGGATAATGGTCGCCCGGGAAGCGAAACAAACCTTCGGACGGGTGGACATCCTGGTGAACAACGCAGGCATAGTGAAGATGGAAGGCATCGAAGCCACCTCCAGGGAAGTTTGGGACAAGATCATCGCCGTGAACCAGACCGGCACCTGGCTGGGGATGAAACACATCGTGCCGCTGATGCGCGAGGCCGGCGGAGGCTCGATCGTGAACATCAATTCCGTCTATGGCCTGATCGGAAGCGGCACTTCGGCCGCCTACCACGCCTCCAAAGGGGGCATGCGCGTGCTTTCCAAGACCGCGGCGATGGAATTCGCCCCCTACAAGATCCGGGTGAACACGATCTTCCCCGGCGGAGTGGACACCGGCATCGACACCGGCCAGCCCAGCGAGCAGAAGCAGGCGCAGGTTGAAGCTTTTCTGAAGCTGATCCCCCTGGGCAGGATGGGCAGGCCGCTGGAGATCGCCAACGCGGTCCTGTTCCTCGCCTCCGATGAGAGTTCCTACACCACCGGGGCGGAGCTGGTGATCGACGGCGGCTGGACCGTCCCCTGATCCAAGCCCAGAGGGGGCTGATCCACTCTGCTTCGGCAAAACTTGCCCCGGATGGCTATCTCTGGCGCGCGGATAATTCTTGTGCACCATTAAAAATAAGCTTGACAAGATTCATTGCTCAGGGTAAACACGCAAAAGTTTGGATTAAGCTTAAGGAGATTCGACCATGAAAACGATCTTTTGCCTTGTAATCTTGCTTTGCGTCTTTTCCGCCCTGTCCGCCGCCACCTGGTACGTGGTGTTGACAGACACCTATCTCGGCTGAGAGGGCGGCACGCTGGCCGTGCTGGTCAACGGCACGGCGGTCCTTTCCAACATCACCCTGCCCTCCGGCACCGGCCCCACCTACCATCCCTTCACAGTCAATCACGGGGACCAGATCACCACCGTCTACACAGCTGGCAGTTATGCCTATGAGAACACCTACAGCTTTCAGAACGAGGCGGGGGTGACAGTCCTGACGAACGGGGCGGGAGGCCTTGAGCCCACCAGCATCGTCGATCCCTTCATGGCGGCGGTGCTGACCCCCAACATCTACCTGATCGGGTCCGGCCGCTATTTCTACATCGTGACCGCGGAGCTTGATCCACAGGCCCGCGGGGGAGTGGAATAGGGAGTTAAGCGTTACGGGTTAAGCGTTACGCGTTAAGCGTATGGCTGCGCCGCTGCGTGGCGGTGGGGGTGGGATGGCTGCGGGGTGGCAAATTCCGCTTTGCCACAGCGGCCGGAGGTCGCTTCAGGAAATGAAGCGGACTGCGTCCGCTCTGCCGAACCGGAATTCGGCAGCCCAAATCGGTAGTGGCGGGGTTTTCCAACACCAAAAAGCCCTACAGGTGTTTCAGATCTCCAATCCTCCAGGTAATGCCATTGGTCCCGAAAGCGCCTGCGGTCGTTTCCCGTAACCCGTAACGCTTAACCCTTAACCCTTAACCCTTAACCCTTAACCCTTAACTCTTAACTCTTAACTCTTAACTCTCCAAACTATGGCTCGTCATAGATCGAGGTCACGTAATAGAACCTTTTGGGCGAAACGACCGGGGCCGTCCAGGTGTTGGTCCCGAAGCTGCCGGTGAGGTCCTCCGCGAAGGCCACGGGCATCTCCGCCTTGGAATAGACCTTGTAGGTGTCCACGGTGTAGACCCCGTCCCAGGTGATGGTCACAAAACCATCCGCGTAAGTAGCGTTCAGGTTTGAGGGCACGCCGTCGGAGAACATGCGGGAAACGGGCAGGCTCCAGAGTCCGTCGCTGTTCATGGCCCGCACCCAGAGCAGGTGGTTGCCGTGCTCCAGCCCGGGAAAGCTGAGCCCGATATCCACCGAGACCGGCGTTCCGGGAGTGACGGAGATCACCAGGCCCTGGCCGAAGCCGGGGTCGTCGTCCACGTAGTATTCCAGTTGGGCCACCAGCGGATTGGGCAGGCTGGGTTCTGTTGGCAGGGGGATGTAGAAGGATTTGCGCTGCGGCAGGCCCCAATCGCCTTCGCTATCCTGGGCCCGCACGTGAATGGTGTGGAAGCCCGCGGGCAATTGGGAGGTGGCGATCAGTTCGTCGAGGGAAACGCTGTTCCGGGTCCAGATCTGGGTCCCCAGGCCCTGTCCGGGGTCGGAATCGAAGAAATACTCGATCTGCGCGAGGTTGGCGTAGGGGATCGGATTGGCTTGTGTGGGCAGCGGGATGTAGAAGGACCTGCGGTTGGGCAGGCCCCACTCGCCGCTGTCGTTCTTGAACCGCGCGTGGAAGGTGTGGAAACCCGCGGGCAATTGGGCGGTGGAGATCAGTTGGTCGAGGCTGGCCTGCTGGCCCGGAGTGACGGAAAGCGGAGATCCAAGGCCCTGGCCGGGGTCCGCGTCGAACCAGTATTCCGCCTGGGTGATCGTCCCGTAGGGCAGAAAGACGGGCTGCGTGGGCAGGGGGATGTAGAACGAGGCCCGGTTGGGCAGCCCCCACTGGTTGCTGGCGTTTTTGGCCCGCGCGTGGAAGGTGTGGAATCCCGCCGGCAGCTGGGCGGCGGGGATCAGTTGGTCGAGGCTGGCCTGCTGGCCCGGAGTGACGGAAAGCTGATATCCCAGTCCCTGGCCCGGATCCGTGTCAAACCAGTATTCAAGGCCCGTGACCGTGGCGGCGGAAAGTGCTCCCAAGCCCCAGATCAGGATGGCGAAAAGCAAGGTTGGAAATCGCATGGCTGCTCCCTGAAGCGGGGGCGCTTCAATTGCCGACCTTGGCTTCGATATGGACGTCCAGTTGCCCCGCCTGGTTGATGATGGCCGGGCAGTCAAAATCGACTATCGAGGGCAGGTAGGTGAGGTACCAAAGGTCGTCGTAGGGCGTGTCTCCGCCGTAGAGGCCGATGTCCGCGCCGTACTGGCCATTGCCGTAGGCCAGGGATGAGGCGGTGTAGTGGTAATCCCCGCCATTGACGTCGATCATCACGTTGGCCAGGTTCACGCCAAGATAGTTGGATGGATCGGTCACCTCCGTGGGGCTTCCCTCCCAGATGTTGTATAAATAGGTGAAGTTCGCGGGTATGTAGGTGATGGTCTCAAAGATGTTGTTGATGAAGATCAGGTTGCCTGTGGAGGTCTGCCCCGTTGCCAGCCTGAGGGATCCGGTGTCCCGGTTCACGAAGAGGCAATGGTTGAAGGCGGCGGTGGTGTTGCTTTGCGCGCAGTTCACCGCGTAAGAGTTGCCGTAAAAGAGGCAGTTGTAGAGCACACAGGAGGCCAGGTTGTTCAGGTTCAGCTTGGTACTGTCGTTATCGAAAGTGCAGCCCTTAATGGTTGTATCGTGTGTTTCAATTGTGCCATTTCCAATTGTCACGCTGGATTTGAAAAGGCACTCCTCTAAAGCAGTTCCGTCACGCAAGATGCTAAGAGATGAGCTGAAAACGCAGTTGCGCCAGGTTGCGGGATAACTGGAACTGGTGGATATATAAACATCCAGGCCGATGAAAACGGTGCCGCTGCCTTCGACGTTATTCACTGACGGGGCGAACTTTGTGGTCACCATGTCTGGATTGGCTGGATCTGTCCCCGCGCCGACGATCGTGAGTTGCTTGGCAATGCTATAGCCTCCATAACTCATCGTCGAGGGGTAGATCATGATGATGTCGCCGTTGGCGGCGGCGTTGTAGGCGGCGTTGAAAGTGGTGTACATGCCGCTGGAGGGGATGTTGTTATCCACCGTGAGCACGGCCGCGGAAAGGGAAAACACCGCGAGAGCGGCGATGAGGCTAAAAATCAAGGTTTTCATGGGTTCCTCCCTGAACTGATTTGCTGGCCAATGCTTCAACGATCGCCCAAAGTTGTCAAGATGTTTTTAGCCCCGGTTGTGGAGGGATGTCCACTCTGGGGGGTAGGACTAACCCGGAAAAGCGCTCAAAGCGAACGGATATAGGGGCTGTGTGTAGCCAGTGCTTTCCAAAGCTCTGCAAGAATCCATCCCTGTTGGCAGGGCATAACGCGGAGGATCGGAATCCTCTGGCTACACTGTTCCACCCTTCACCTGTTAACCCGCCACGCTGGAGTCGAATCGTCCCGCCTGTGAAACCCCGGAGGGGCGGTAAAACTTAGCCCAGGGGTGGTAACCCTGGGTTTGGGGGTCGAGCCTATGCCAATTGAACATCCCCCCTCCCCACTCCTTTCCGCGAACTCCAGAGGAGCCGCGGAAAGGGGTGGGGAGGGGCCTTGATAGCTATTTGATCTCAACACCTCATACCCCAGGGTTGCCACCCTGGGCTAAAATATGTCGCCCCTCCGGGGCTCAGGCTGTTGACAAACCCCGCCGCAGGTGGGGTGCAGGACAATAGGCCCGGGATTTATCCTGGGTGTTTGTGTGGTATATGCTTCTAAGATTAATTCCCCACCCCTCCTCAAACACAGATTTGATCTGTGTTTGGGGTGGGGGTGGGGCCAGAATAAACAAAATACGCACGCTTTTAATACGACGGCTAAAGCCGCCGCCTATATTCCTTCACCCCACCTGCGGCGGGGTTTGTCAGCAGGCTGTGCCCCTCCGGGGCTTATCCAAACAATAACCGGTTTTCACTGACCCAGGGTTTCCACCCTGGGCTAAGTTTTATCGCCCCTCCGGGGCTGGTGCCGCGGTAGGCCTGGATCATGTTTTTGAAATAGGCTCGCATATTTTTCCTCCTTTATTTTTTCCTACGGATTCAACGGATTATACGGATTATACGGATAAAGAGACCGGTGGCACGCTAAAACGCTAAAACGCTAAAACGCTAAAACGCTAAAACACCTCATTCTACATTCCACATTTCCATTCTTCATCATTCATTTCCCTCACGTCCACCACCCGCTAACCAATCGCCGCCTGGGCGTTTGCCGGAGGGGTGGTAAGCGGGTGGCGGGCGGTTGCCGTTTGGGAAACTTCCCCTCCATATATAGTGGGTTACGCTTAGGCGTTTTGGGGGTGTTTTTGGCGAAAAAAGTTGGATTTGGGCAAAAAAAGTTTGAAAAAGGTGGGGATGGGCGAGGAATCATTGTCCACGAATTCCACGAATTTGCACGAATTATAGGGGATTTTCATTCGGATTGGACGGATTCAGCGGATTGACGGATAAATGAATAGATCAGGGATGCACAGGATGGAGGGGGATTTAAGGGGATCATTGTCCACGAATTCCACGAATTATACGAAGGGGCATGTCAAGAAGCACCGGATCCCGTTTGACCATTTCACCTATTCACAGGGGTGAAAAGTAGTTTGTGAATAGGTTAACGCATTGATAATGATGTTGTTAAGCCCACCTATTCACAAAAAACAGGGCTCTGTATATCTGGGAGATTTGGAAACAAAGAGTAGTATATGTGCATTAGTAACTATATGCAATATAGATATATATACTATATATGATATTATATAGTAATATATTTATATATATGTATATATAAGATAGAAAGAACTGCACTTCCTCCCCTCTCAGGCCTCCGGTTTTCTTTTTAAGCTGAGGGCTGTTTTTTGTGAATAGGTGAGCTTATTTAATTGCCGGATAATCCTTTAACCTATTCACAAGCTGTTTTTGGGGGTTGTGAATAGGTGAACAGGTGAGATGCGTCTGAGTATAAAAAAGCCGCCCCGGAGGACGGCTTGATACCAGTTTTTTACTTTCCCCAGGAATCCATCAATTCTCGTGCCAGAACATACATTTTACCGCTGTTCCCCTGCACTGATTTGTAGCTCTCAACGCTGATCGCTTCCCTTTCTATGAGCGATTCGATGCACTCTTTGAAATCGCGTTTCTTCATGTGGGAGGCGTTGAGCAGGGCGGAGTGTCCGGCTTTGCCGTTGTATTTCTGGATCAGGATCTCCACCAGTTTGCGTTCCCCGGCGAGTTTGTCCTGTTCGTCCACGATCTCCAGGAAGGGGATGGTGTTGGCGAAGTAGAAATCGCAGAGGTAGAGGGCCTGGCGGGTGGTTTCGGCGGAGACTTCCAGTTCGGCCATGACGCTGTCGACGGTTCCTTTGGGAATGGCGAATTTGAGCCGGTCCCAGGCGTCGAAGACGGTGATGATGATGCAGAATTTATAGAAGTATCCGTCGTAGATCCTGGTGAAATAGCTCATCAGGGAATCGTTGTTTTTGGCGAACCAGTGGCGGTATTTGGCCACGTAGACCTCGTCGCGCACTCCGACGGCCTCCTCGCCCAGGCGCAGCCGGTATTGGCCGGGCAGGGAGCGGAAGATCTCGTAGAAGGCGTCGTAGACCCCCAGATATTCTTCCAAATCCTCGCCGCTTCGGGTGAGGAGGTCGATCTCGTCCAGGTTCACGTCGCGGATCACGAAGTAGAGGAACCTTTGCAGGAATCCGCCCATCTGGTCGGAGTTGTCGCGGATGTTCTTGTAGATCCAGGCTTCCGTGGTGGACGAGGCGATGCTGAAGGCGGGGCGCTTGATCCGGTCGGTCCGGGTGAGGTTGCGCACGGTTTTGTCCACCCCGTCGTAGAGCTCGGTGATGGTCTGTTTGTAGCCGTCGTTGAAGTGTTTGCCCATCTCGGCCAGCCAGGCGGAAAGCTCGTGGTGGACGAAAAGGCGGGTGGAATTGATCGCGAGGCAGACCAGCAGTTTGGCGAGGGTGACGTTGGAGAGGAGCAGGGTCTTGGCCTCATATTCGTCCACGGGGAGGTCCTCGAGGGCGCGGTCGTGGGGCTTGAGGGTGTAGCCGGCATAGGTGATGGCCGTGGATTTGCGGCTCACGCTGCTGGGCCCGATCAGGCAGCTCCAGATGTTGGGATAGATCCGCAGCGAATTGGAGAGCATGTAGACCCTGTTGCCGATATTGACCGCGATGAAGGGCAGCCAGGCCGTTAGCAGCAGGCCGGGATTGCAATCCGTGTTCCGGGTGGCGGCGTCCAGGTATTCGCGCATGAAGAGCGGGAGGCGGGATTGGTCCAGGACCTCGCTGCGCTTCCTGCCGAAGAGGGAGAGGAGTTCGTTACGCATGGAGCCTCCTGAAAGCGAACGCAGATCTTGAGGAAAAAGAGGGGGTCTCACGCAGATTTCGCAGATTCCGCAGATTTTTTAATAAATTGGGGACGCGCAGGAGGCACAGGAAAAAATGGATTAATGAGCGGATTGATAATGAGCTCATGCCGGTCAGGATAATGATTACACCTCCCCGCCCATTTTTTTCCGTGTTTTTCCGTTCGATTTCAGCGCTTTTCCGCGTTCCTCCGTTTATCCTCAGCATCATCTTTTCCTCATTATCCGCGCTCTCTTTTATCTGCGTGATCTGCGTGATCTGCGTGCCTGTCTTTTCAAACCTGGCAGCCATACTTGCCTCCCAGGAAGAACAGGGTTTCCAGGCCAATTTCGCGCACCTGCCGGAAGGAGCGCCATTTGGTGTCCATCAGCCTCTGGTCGTCAGCGTAATTGGGGTTGTCCTGGAACAGGTCCCAGAGTTCGCGCCCCATTTCCCCAAATCCGGCGTACAGGGCCATTCCGATGCTGATCCAGTCAATGTACTCGATCTTTAGTTTGGCGAGCTTCTGGACTATCATACGGGCTTTCTCGAAGGTGTCTGCCCTGGAGTCCAGCGTGCCGGCGTGGGTAACCCTGGAGTCGAGCGGGCCGGTCTGTTGGTTTTCCTGCTCAGCAGCCAGGTTTTGATTCCGGCTCGCATGGACTCCAGGACCTTTGTCAGTCTTAGTTGATCGGTCTTGCTGGAGTCCATGCCCGCCGCCGCTCAGACTGGGATTGATTGGAGCGAGCTTGTCTTTCGGCGGGCTCGACTCCAGCGTGGGCGGGCTCGACTCCAGCGTGGGCGGGCTCGACTCCAGCGTGCCTTCTCCCCTCTGTTCCTGAGATCCAAATACCTGGCTGGCGCGCATTTTGCCCGCCCGGACCATCTCCAAAAGAAACCCGGCGTCCCGGAGGACGGATTCCACGCTCACCAGCAGGCACTGGGGGCTGACGATCAGGTCCGGGTCGTAGCTGAAGAAACAGGCCCGGCTCCAGTCGTTGGTGCGGTCCACTTTGAGCCGGAGGACGGTCTCGATCTGCAAAGCCAGATATTCCCAGATCAGCCGGAAATCCTTTTCGTTCGTGACGGGCTTGTCCAGCCAGGCGATCAGCTTGACCCCGTCGCGCACGCTGCGGAAGGCATAGCGGATGAAAGGCAGCCGGGCGATCGCCTCGCTCTTCACGGCTTCGATATCCCGGACGTGGTCGAGGTCATAGACGATGAAGTGCGCCAGCTTCACGGCCTTGTTGCTTCTCCGCCCTTCGCAGAGCGAGCCGCAGAACCAGGGGAGCTGTTTTTTCATGGCGTTGGCCAGGGTTTGGTTTTGAATTTCGCGGATGGTGAGGATCTGGGCCCGGATGTCAATACCCTCCACGATCCCCCGCTTGACGCAGGAGATCACGTGGGCGATGTCGCGGGTGCAGATCCTGGACGGATCAGAAACGTTGGCGCCGACAGTTACGGGATACTTGACGGCGGAATTGCGGTCTTCGCCAAGATCGGCGAAGGGTTCGGCAGGGGCTTTTCCGGCGCTGATGAGGTCGGGAGCCTTTGCCAGCAGCAGTGTGGGATGGTAATTTCGGTACACAGGGTACCTCCTTGGATCAGTAGTATCCCGGAAAACCGGGACCCACACTACTACGTTCTCAATTGAGCTGAAATTGAGATATATCTGGGGGCAAAGTCTATAATATGCTTACAGTTAGGGACTTGGAGAGGCAAAAAAGTTCTCAACTATTCTCAATCTCTCTCATTGAGAAATTTTGAGAGCTTTGCGTTGAGAACGGTTGAGAAAGCAGGACATATCCATCATAACCCAAAGATACAGTATAGCGTGAGATACAGCCAAGAAATGTTCAGAATTGATTTGAATGATTTGGTTTGAAACAAAGAGTGCTTGAAATTAGAGGCTATTACGTACATGTGCTATGTGACTGGCGAAGTCCGTGATTCTTGCACTTCAGAATACACTAGATTCGGAAAGGATTTGTTCCTTGATTCTCTGATTAAAGAATCTTGAAAAATGACCTTGGACAGATTGTGATATTATTTGAGATGCTTGCACAAGGATAATTAAATTGGTTTAAGTGGAATTGATTCTCTGATCTCAAACTCATATATCCAGATATATATCTGAAATTTCTTGTGACATCAGTTTTTCGCTTGACTAATACGGCAACCTCCATCATTGTGAGAATTGGGAATATAATTTGTTACTGTACCGAAGGAGGATATATGTTTTCGGTAAAAACAGAGAAAATAATGGCCTCTGAGTTCGATAGTAAGGGGTTTGTTGAATTAATAGAGTTTTTGCTTGTTCTTGAAATGACGAATAACAAGATTCTGTTAAGCGACCTACAATTATGCTCTGCATCAAAAAAAGATGGTGGTATAGATGCTCTTGTGCTTGATGCAGGGAAACAGACTGATCATATTAAAAGTCCACATACTGTTTATCAGTTTAAAGCAGGGAGATTTGATACTCCCGCCAATGTAAATAAAAGCCTGCGGCCCTTCCCCACAAAGACGGAACAAGAGAATCTTAAAAGTGTAAAAGAGAATAAATTTGGGTTGAAAAAGCGATTGAACGATTTGCTGAATAATGGTGCTCATTTTATCTGGGTTATAAAGTATGAGTATCCATCAACTACTATAAGCTCGATTATTGAATCCACTCATGAAGTAATAAAGAAATACTATAACAGCAAATACCCGAAGAATAGAATTAAGGTGGTTGAGGCAAATGCTGTATGCAGATGGGTGAATAAAGATTTTTTAGCGGTACAGTACGTAAACTGGGTCTTGGGAAAATCTCTTTTTGCAGACATACTTCCCTACAATATCTGGAGAACATCTATATCAGATGTTGGTTTACTCTCCAGCAGCTATATTGAGTGTGGTACCCTTTCTGAATGGAAAGATGAAATTATCAAATTTCTTAATGATGATAACACTACTAATCTATGTGTTATCAGTGGATTATCGGGGATCGGTAAAACGCATTTTGTTGTTAACGCAATTGATAGTTACTTGTCTTCTCTAGATCCAAGTCAATCACGAAAAGAGGGTAAGCGAATTATATGGATCAATCGTCAATCAACGATAACTCCCTTTGACGAAGTTAAGAAATTGTTAAGCAAGCATAATCACCTTGTTTTCATTATTGAAAACTGCGGTTTAGAGGAAGCTTACCCTCTTAAAAGGATAGCTGACCAAACAAGTGGTAATAATAAAATCATTATAATCTCATCAGAAGCGGATTCAACCCATAATGAGTTTAAAGGTTGTTTGAAGTTACATATTAGACCGGAAGTTTGTCTTCAGGCAGTCAAGATGTATATTGATAATAACCCTTTATTGAGCGCTTCAGATAAGTTTCGGATAGAGGATTATTCATCTGGTTTTGTCTTCTTTGCGCAGTTAATAGTGCAATCTATTTCTTCTATGAGGAAGTCTGGCAGCAGGGGCAATATACTTGATATTGATGAAGATGTCCCCCGAAAAATCCTGAAAAATATATATGGGAGTGACTTAGAAAGAGCAATATTTGTCTTACAAGTATGTGCGCTGTTCTCATTTTTTGGTTTCTATGATGACAGCAATCAACCTGAGATTAAGGAACAAAGAGAGTTTCTTGCCAATACCCTGGTGATTTTCAACGAGAATGTACCGGATCGTAGTCAGATTTTTTGGGAAACATGTAATAGAGGTTTGGCGAAAGGCATTTTTGATGTAAGAGGGAGATATATTTCATTAAGACCTAAACCTTTGGCTTTGTACCTTGCAAAGGATTACATAGCAAGATTACAGCCTGCTGATCAAGATAGTTTGTTTGAAAAGATTGAAAAAGTAGGACTCATGGATAGTTTTTGTAAGCAGATAAAATTATTCGCTGGGTTAAACCAGATTGAAGTTATTATTGAAAAGCTTGTTAATAGTAAGTTTTCTCCTTTTTCGGCCGACAATATCCTCTTAACCGAACGAGGAGCCAGAGTATTCTTATCTATATGTGAAGTCCACCCACAATTATGTTTAAACGTCATGAATCAAACATTTAGCAGATTGTCAGACGAAGAAATAAGATCATTGGATACAATCAGACGTTACATCGTATTATCATTAGAAAAACTTGTTTTCTCAAGAGAGTTCTCTGATGAATCCATACGAGTCCTCTACAAGTTGGCACTCGGGGAAAATGAACCTTATGCCAACAATGCAACTGGGATACTTGCAAACTTGTTTCATATTTTCCTACCTGGTACTGAAGCTAGTCTAGAAGATAGAATGAGACTAATATCTGAGTGGTACGAAGAAGCCGATGATGCGACCTTACCCTTAATACTGAAAATTCTTGAAGAGAGCATCAGAGTACGCTATTTTACACGATCATGCGGTGCAGAATATATTGGAGGACAATTATCTAAGATTGATTACCGTCCAACAACGTTGGAAGAGATAGAAGATTACATAGCAAACAGTCTTTCTATTCTAAGAAAGGTTATGATCACTTCAAAAGACGCGTACAAAGAGCAAGCAATCAATATAGTTCTTAATGGACTTAGCAATTTAATCTGTGCGGGTTATTGGGAGTCTTTCCTAAATGTCTTTATGGAACAGGAATGGAATTCCGATAACATCATTAAGCTACAATCTGTTTTGAATACTGCTATGAAGTTCAATTATTTTAAGAATCCCCTACATCGTGATTCAGCTATTAGATACGTTGAGTCTTTGTATGATAATGAGTACAAAATGAGAATCGTGTGTACTGTAGTGACCCCAGAATATGAGACTGAAGACAAGTCAAATACTACAGAATCACAAATTGAAGGCTTGGTTAATGATCTTATAAAAGATAAGATACGAGTTACAAACTATCTCGGTCTTCTTTTTGATCCAATGGCAAGAGAAGCATATTACTTTGGTAGGATGTTATCTAATAGGCAATACCAAGTACATGATGTTCTGGATTCCTCACTTGAGTTTATCAAAACAAATACAAATGTTAATCTCGGTTTTGTTATTGGAGTTTTATCTGAGTGTGGGCATCAGGACAAGACTAATTTCATAGAAAATCTCGTTTCACAGGACCCTTTAAATAAATACGCTTTAACGATTGTAACGAAAATTAAGGCATCAATGGATGATATATACTCATTATTCACAATAGTGGACATTAAGCCTGAGATGATCAAAGAGTTTGTTTTCTTCAAGTACGGCAGGGCTACGGAACACCTATCTATTCCCGACAGGTTGTTATTCTATGAGAGGCTATGTTCATATGGTATTATCGGAAAACAGATAACTCTAATGATATGTTACATGGATATATTTGTTAACAAAAAAATATACAGGAGTTATCGTGATTTCATTACACCTCTACTCCTTGATAAGGAACTTTTGGAATACACCACGTTTATAGAAGATGTGTTGTATGACTGGTCTAGCTTAGCGGTCATTCATCTAAAAGACTCTCCTTCAAATAGCAGTAAGATAGCTAAGCTAGTTTTTCAAGCATATATCGAACTATATCAGAAAGACGTTAGGACCATAGATTCTTGTCACGAAATTTTTAGTCTCTTGTATGAATCTTTCTTTGACGATTTTTGGAACGAGTTTACCAAATTACTAGTCAAAAAAGACTCTTTACTTCAATTGCGTCTTAAACATAGTTTCGGTTGGACAGCAGGAGAGGGAATTTCAAGTAACCTGATTGGAATGACTAACGAAGATAAGATATTATCATGGTGTAAGAAAAAAGGTCTCTCGGGAGCTACTCATGTCATAAATATCATTCCCTTGTATGAAAAACAAAATGAATCCATACAGTGGACGTCTCTTGCGATATCCCTAATCAGAGATTATTGGCAGAGTGAAGATTTCAGAAACTCACTCTTTTCTAATCTTGGTTCAGCATTCACAATCGGTTCCGGGGTCTCATATGTTAGACTCCAAATTGAGCTACTGAAGAAATTGAAAGAAGAAAACTCAATAAAGGATAGAAGTTGGATTAATTCAAGTATATCAATGCTCGAAAAACAAGCCGATAGAATGCAGATGACATATGAAGAGAGATATATAAACTATTAACCGATTGTGTCTTTATGATTCATTAAACGGCCTTTGGCTGAGTTCAATAATGCCGTTACATACAACACATTTCTCGTACAGTTAACAACGCGGTTATTCCATTGTATCCGAGAACCCCGTCAAGCCAGTTGAATAAAATCAATCTCAACCAATGTTTGGACTTAGTATTTTACTTCCAGGTGGAAGTTGCTCTTCAGTTGGTAGCTGGGGCCGGCGGGAAGCCACTCAAAAGCCTTGGCCTCTTTTCCGAGGCCGAAGAGTTTGCGGAATTCGAGGTTGAAATCGGAAACGACACCCCTGTTATTGCGCTTTGAGTTTCTGCGCTGATCCGCTATTGTGGTGTCGTAATAGCCGACCTCCTGCTCCCCGTAGTTGACGTGTTTGTCGTGCATGAGCAGGAGAGTGAGACAGTTGGAGAGGAAGAGCTTTTGAGCGGGAAAGGTGGCCTTGTGTTTCCGGTATGAGAAGGTGATATTCTTGTCCTTTAGGTAATAGACCAGTTTTAGCTCTGAGAGTTTTTGGATGTTCCAATCGGCCAGGCAGATCCCGGAGCGGTGGGCGCTTTTTGGGGATTCGGATGGGACGGTCCCTCCGTTCTGATGGCTTGTCTTTAGCTTCCCGGTTTCAGGCGGGGCCGGGCTTTCTTCCTTCTTTTTGGTGAAGGGCACGAAATCTTCTTCGCTGAGGAAGCCTTTTGACAAAAGGATATCCTGGCGTCTGTCAACCTCCTCCTGGGCGGAGTGGATCTGGGCTGGGGAGAGTTTGGGCTCGATCTCCTCAGCTATTTTGCATCCCTCGCCGTTTGCCTCCAGCAGCGCCCAGATATAGGCTTCGATCAGGTTGTAGCCGGCTTTGCATTCATCCAGATAGAGCCGTGCAAGCTGCGCCATCGCCGGAGGATAGTTCTGGCAAGCGGAGCTGAAGATGAGCTTGAAGGCTTTTCTGTAGAAGCGTCCGACCCCCATCCCGCTGAGGTACATCAGGCCCAGATTGAGTTGGGCGGTCCAGTGGCCCCCTTCCGCGGCTTCCTGATAACATCTGACGGCCTCCCTTTGGATCTGGACCTCCGCCACGGAGGGGTCCTTGGAAAGGCGGGAAGGGCTCGCTAATCCTTTCTGATACAGCAATCCGAGGTGATAGAGGGAATCCAGGTGACCGGCCGCCGCGGACTTTTTGAAGTGGCGAAAGGCCGTTTTGGGCTCGTTCAGATGGTAGAAACAGGATATGGCGTATTTGTAGTGGCCCCAGGGATAGCCAAGGCTGGCCGCTTTCTTGAGCAGCTCAAGTCCCTCGGGATCGGTGTTTCCGTGTTCTTTCAGCCGCTCCAGGCCCCTTCCGCATAGCTCCGCCGCTTCCGGCCATTGCTCTTCCCAAGTCGCTTTCTTCGCTTGTTCCAGGTCGTCCCGCACAGTAGTACCTCCTTGAAAATCTTGGGGTCAGAATTCCGGTGGGCGGGTTTGCTGTCAACAGCTTTTTATCATTTAGCGATACTTATTTTAGCTATCAGCGGATGTGACTGAAAAACTTATATTTACTGGATTGGAATGATTCCCGTTCTGGATTTTGAGGTTTATCAGCCCTGGTTATCAAGCCAGATGAAGGTTTTACCGCAAACCAGGCTCCGGCGGACCAGATCCCAGACCGCGGGATTCTCCTCGCGGGCCTTGTTCAGCAGCCTGACCATGGCGTTCCGGTAGGACATGTAGGCCTTCTTTTTATCCGGATTGATGTTCTTGATATCGCCGTTGGGTTTGGTGATGTTCCGCAGTTCCCGCTTCAGCCAGCCGATCTCCCAATCCAGGTCCGAGCAGTCCGCGCCTTCCTCCTCCGCCAGGCGCCGGGCTTTCCGGGCGATGAGCTGGTTCATCCTGTTCTTGTACTGTCCCAGGGCCTTTCCATCCGCCATGGGGATATCCGGAAAGGCGGCGGCCTTGAATTTCTCCACCACTTTCTGGCGGGGATTGGCAAACCTCAGCCGCAGGGTCAGGTCGATCACGTCGATGGGAGTGTTGGGCTCGCGGAGCAGGATCCGCAGCACCCGGACACCCTTCATGGAGGCGTATTTGTCCATGAACTGTTCCAGTTCCCGGTAAAGATACCGCTTGTTTTGAATGCGCTCGTACATTATTTATCTCCTTGTAAAATTATACCTTTAAATGAGGACAACATATTTGCAAGTCGGGTTTTTGTCAATATATATTTCATAGGGGATCAGGAGCTATAATGCTGGATGGAAAAGGGAAAAAGGGGAAGAGGGGAAAAGGGGCTGGCGCATTGGCCGGAACACCGAATTCATTCGATCGGTCCACCAGATTCATCTGGTTTTCCCCTACGGATTCAACGGATTTCACGGATTGAACGGATAAAGACAGGTGTCCACGAATTACACGAATGAACAGAACGCGGAGCCATTAACGTGAAAACGTGAAAGCGTGGAAGGGTGTAACACTGGCGCAGCTTCCCCTTTTGCCCCTTTCCCCTTTTGCCCTTTTTCCCTCTTCATTACTCAATTTTCATTCTTCATTAAAAAAACGTAACCCACTATATATGGAGGGATATGTTCCCTACTACTAAAAAAGGAGGTAAAAGCTATGAAAGTGATCTTCAAGTACGGGATCAGCACCTACTCGGGCACCATCGACCAGATGGTCTATGGCAGCTACCGCGACGGCAAGCTCTGCATCGGCCGCGAGTACGTCTATCCGAGGCTGACGGCTTACAATGAGCTGCTGGGCAGCATCGCCAGGAATCTGAGCACGCTCTACGCCGCGGCTTCGGTGGACTACAAGGCCGACCTCAAGAGCTACAGCCAGCGCAACGGCAGCCAGAACGTGCCCAAGACCAAGCTGCCGCCCA